>DATCUG010000440.1:0-4401 GCA_036567525.1 Streptosporangiaceae bacterium
TGGCGCACGGTGGATGCCCCCGGACGGGTACCTCGGTTAGCCGGAGTTAGCTGCCGCTGCTGTCCCAGGCGACAGAGAACGCGTTGCCGCCGGTCAGTGCGGACGGGGTGGCTTCGGTGGCGCCGCCCGCCGAGACCATGGTCAGCTCACTCAGGTTGGCGCTGTTCCCGATCGGGGCGCCGTTCGCGGTGGCGGCGGTGAAGTTCACCGTGCCGAAGTTGGACAGCGGCAGCACCCCGGTGGTGCTACTCGGCGCCTCGGCGATGACCTCGGCCGAGCCGAGCTGCGCGCTGGCCGAGGTTTGCGTGGTGACCTGGTTCCAGCCCTGGGTCTGGTCGGTCAGGGTCAGCGTGAACGTGCCGTTGCCCGAGGTGGTGACCGACGCGCTCATCGCGTCACCTGGCTGGACTGGGTTGCTGTAGTTCACCGGGTTGGCCGGGAACATCTCGTACCAGCCCGAGTAGGCCGCGGTGCCGCTGGCGCAATCGGCCTCGGTCCCAGTCTGCTCGACCGTCTGGGTGCCGTCGCCGTCGAGCCCGACCCAGAAGCTGGAGAACGTGTCCTGGGCCGTGCAGGTCACGGCCGGCTGGGTCCAGGCGGCCGACACGCTGGTGAACTGGCCGCCGGTGGCGGCGTACCCCGACCAGTTCTCGCTGGTCGTCGCCGTCGCGTTGGCCAGCCCGGGGGCGGCGGCGCCCTGGGCCGCTGGGCCGGGCAGCATCGTGTCACTGCCGTGGGCCCACCCCTGGGCGGCCGCGGCGCCGGCCGTGGCCGGAACGTGCACGGAGACCGTCTGGGCGGTCAGCCGCGCGTCCTGCACCGACTGGTGGCCAGGGCCGGGCAAGACGCCGAATACCGTCGTGGTACCCAGCGCTAAGCTGCCGGCTAGCTGCCACCATCGATTCCTGAGCATGGAACCTCCTCGGTGGTTCGGATCCCGGCACGGCTGTGCCCAGCAGCCGGGCACGGGAATCTCGGATCTTCGTCCGTGCTCGACGCTAGAAGTGCGGCCGGCCCGCCATCGTTTGGGCCCGCTCGTGGTAAGCGATCCGTAATTCTGATTCGGACAGCCGGGGACGAGGCCAGAAAACCCGGGGGAGTTGAGCAGCCGGGAGCATCCGCCGTGTGTTGGCAGCGCGGCGGATGCCCCGGGCCGGGCGCCGGCGGCGCGTCTCTAGGCTCGCGCCGTCCGTCTGGCGGGGGAAACCCCCTCCGTGCACTCTTGCCGCACCGGAGACTCTAGGAGCAGCGGCCAGTCGCGCCCAGACCGGATCACCGCGGGTAAGGGATTCGTAAGCGTCAGCCGAACCCGCGGGACCTCACCTGACATCCGTCACGGCCTGTCCCCGGCACCCCGTACCCAGCGCGCCGCCAGTTGCCCCGGCAGCCGGACGCGCAGCGCCAGCCAGACGATGAGCGCGGACAGCGCCCAGCCGGCCAGCACGTCGCTGGCCCAGTGATAGTCGCACCAGATCAGCGCGGCACCGACCAGCAGCCACACGACGGCCAGGCCGGCCAGCGCGGCCCGGCGGACCCAGCCGGCCTGGCCGGCGATGAGCAGTAGCACCGCGATCGAGTAGCACACGCACGCGGTGCTGGTGTGGCCGGACGGGAAGTAACCCCAGCTGCCGCCGGCCAGCGCCGTGGTGCCCGGCCCGGGGCGGGCGATGATGATCTTGGTGGGGATCACGGTGATCAGCAGCAGCGCGACGCCGGCCGCGGACACCAGCAGCGGGCGCAGGGTATGCCCGCGGATGGCCAGCACCGCCGCGACCACGGCCAGCACGGGCACGGCCACGGTCACCCGGCCGAGATCGGTGATCAGCTTGGCGGGGGCGTGTGGGCTGTCCACCAGCCAGCGCCAGCCTGCCTCGTGAGCCCAGCCCTGCACGGTCTGCCGGATGTACTGGTCCATGGTGACCAGCGGGCCATGTACCAGCACACTGACGGTCAGGAACACCAGCACGGCCAGCAGCCCGGCGGGCAGCAGCCAGGTTGGCCAGGGCCGGCCGCGGGCCGGGCTGTCCGCCCGGGCCGGCGCCGGTGCGGTACGGCTGACCTCGTCCATCGCGAGTCGAGGGTACCGGCCGTCCCGGGCCGTCTGGTCACCGCTGCTTCCTGCGGCATCTGGAATAGTGACCAGGGTGAGCACGGGCAGCGGGCTGATCACGCACCCGGACAAGGTGCTGTTCGCCGAGCGGGGCGAGACCAAGGCCGACCTGGCCCGCTACTACCAGCAGGTGGCCGGGCCGCTGTTGCGGGCCATGGGTGGCCGCCCAGTGCTGCTGCAGCGGTTCCCGGAAGGCGCGGGCGGCCCGTCGTTCTTCCAGAAACGGGTGCCCAAGAGCGCGCCCGGCTGGCTGCGGACGACCACCGTGGCCACGCCCAACGGCACCACGTCGCAGGCCCTGGTCGCGGCGGATCTCGATCACGTGCTGTGGGCGGTCAACCTGGGCTGCCTGGGGTTCCACGTCTGGCCCTACCTGGCCAGCGACCCGGATCATACCGACGAGCTGCGGATCGATCTCGACCCGACGCCCGGGGTGGAGTTCGCCCAGATCCGCGCGGCCGCGCACGAGCTGCGCGGGCTGCTCACCGAGGCGGGCATCACCGGCTACGCCAAGACGACCGGCAACCGGGGCCTGCACGTGTACGTCCGGCTGGCGCCGCGCTGGGACTCCTACCAGGTGCGGGCGGCCGCCGTGGCGGTGGCCCGGGAGCTGGAACGCCGCCGGCCCGACCTGATCACCGCGGCCTGGTGGAAGGAAGAACGTGGCCAGCGGGTGTTCATCGACTACAACCAGAACGCGCCGCACAAGACGGTGTTCGGCGCGTGGTCGGTGCGGGCCCGGCCCGGCGCGCAGGTGTCCACCCCGATCTCCTGGGCCGAGCTGGACAGCATCCACCCGGACCAGTTCACCATCGCCTCGCTGGCCGGCCGGGTGGCCAGCGCCGGTGACCCGTGGCAGGGGATGAACGACGATCCGCAGTCGCTGGCGCCGCTGCTGGCCATGAGCGAGCGGGACCTGGCGGCCGGCCTGCTGGACGCGCCGTGGCCGCCGGTCTACCCCAAGCAGCCCGGCGAGCCGCCCCGGGTGGCGCCCAGCCGGGCCCGCAAGCAGTGATCAGGACTCGGAGTCGTACCGGAACCCGCCCATGAACCGGCGGAACAGCCCGCCCTCGTGCGGCAGCGGCGCCTCGGCCGGTGGCGCCTGATCGCGCTCATGGCCCTCGGGCTGGGCGTAGTCGGCCCGGGCGATCGCGTCCACGATCTGGTCGTCGTCGAAGTCGGCCGAGCCGGGGATCTGCGGGACGAAGCCGACCAGGTCCCCGTCCTCCATGACCTCAGCCTCCAGGGCCGAGGTGCCCTCGTTGCCCCAGATCGCCTCGCGCCCGTCGCCGAGCGGGATGCGGATGCCGTAGATATCGATCCCAGCGTTCTCCAGGTACGCGTCGATGCCGCGATCCCGGAGCGCATCAGCCACCCGGCGGGCCCGGTTCTCATCCATGGGGGACAACCTACCTGCGGCGGGCCGGTGCCATGCCCGGACGCCTGAGCAGGCGATCAGGCCTGGACCAGGGGCAGGCCAGCCGTCCTGGCGTTGCCGAAGTCGTCATCCACGCTGATCACCTGGTGGCCCCGCGCGGCCAGTAGCGACGCGGCGGCCAGCGCACGGTACCCGCTGTGGCAGTGCACCCAGACCTCCCCGGCGGGCACCTCGGCGAGGCGGCCAGGCAGCTCGTGCAGCGGGATGTGCGTCGCGCCCGCGATGTGCTCCTCGGCCCATTCCAGCGGGCGGCGCACGTCCAGCACGGCCGGCCCGCCGTCCGCCGCGCTGGCCTGGCGGGCCGCGGCCAGGTCGCCGAACTTGACTAGCCGCACGGTGTCCAGCGGCTGCCCACCGGCCCAGTCCGCGGGCCGCCCGGTCGCGGCGGCGGCTGGGCGGTCGATGCCGATCCGGGCCAGCTCCCGCTGGGCCGTGCTGACCTGGTCCAGGGTCTCACCGAGCAGCGTCACCGGGGTGCCCCAGGGCAGCACCCAGCCGAGGTAGGTGGCGAAGCTGCCATCGAGCGGGAAGCTGACCGAGCCGGGCAGGAATCCCGCGGCGAACGCCACCCGGTCCCGCAGGTCCACCACCCATTCGCCGGCCTCGATGCGGCGGCGGAGTTCGGCCGGGTCGGCCCGGTGCGGTGGGGACAGGTCCGGGGCGGCTGGCCCGGCCGCGTTGACCGGCGCCATGTGCGCGTAGTAGGCGGGCCACGCGTCCAGGCCGGCCAGCAGCGCGTCTACGTAGCTGCGTTCCTCGCGGGTGAGCGCCGGGTTGACCTGCTTCTCGTGGCCGATCGTGGAGGACAGCGCCTCGGTCTGGGTGGCGGCGCAGAAGCTGCCGAACCCATGCG
>DATCUG010000441.1:0-16722 GCA_036567525.1 Streptosporangiaceae bacterium
GGGCCCGCCGCGCCGTGCGAGGACGAGCCCGACCCGCACCTGGCCGAGAGCGCCTGACCATGACCCACCTGCTCCGCCTGATCGTCGAGCCCGGCTTCCTGGACAACGCGCCGGTGCGCTCGGCGCTGATCGCGGGCGGGATCGTCGCCGTGGTGTCCGGCATCGTCGGGTCGTTCGCGGTGCTCCGTGGCCAGTCCTACGCCGGGCATGCCCTGGCCGACATCAGCGTGACCGGCGGCTCGGCCTCGTTCCTGGCCGGCGTCAGCCCGCTGTGGGGCTTCGCCGGGGTGGGCGTGCTGGCCGCCGGGGTGATGGACATGATCGGGGTGCAGCGGCCCCGCGGCCGGGACCTGGCCACCGGCATCGTCCGCGGCGCGGGCCTCGGCCTGGGCGCGCTGTTCCTGTACTGGGACACCACGCACACCAGCACCACCGGGGCCACGATCACCATCCTGTTCGGCTCGATGTTCACCATCTCCAGTTCGCTCATCCCGGTGATCGCCCTGTTCAGCGCACTCGCGCTGGGCATCGTGCTGGTGCTGTACCGGCCGCTGCTGCTCAGCTCGGCCGCGGCCGAGCTGGCGGCGGCGCGCGGCATCGGCGTCCGGCTGACCGGCGTGCTGTGCCTGATCGCGATCGCGCTCACTGTCTCGCTGTCGGCCATGACCATCGGCGCGATCCTGAGCACCGCGCTGCTCATCGGGCCCGCCGCGACCGGGCTGCGGCTGACCAGCCGCCCCGGGCTGGCCATGGTCTGGGCCGCCCTCATCGGCCTGGCCGCCACCTGGCTCGGCGTGCTGCTGGCCTACGACAGCTTCTACTGGCCACCCGGCCAGCACGGCTGGCCGGTCAGCTTCTTCGTGGTCACCCTGATCTTCGTGTTCTACCTGCTCAGCCCCCGGCCGGTACGGCGGGTGCCGGGCTGATGGGCATGTTCTCCGGCTTCATGGCCAGCACCTGGGCCGCGGCCAGCATCGTCGCCGTGGTCGCCGGGGTGGTCGGCTTCTTCGTCGTGCTGCGCGGTGCCGCGTTCGTCGCCGACGCCGTCCCGCAGGGCGCGTTCACCGGGGCGGCCGCGGCCAGCCTGCTGGGCGTCAGCACGCTGCTCGGGCTGGCCGTGGCGTCGCTGGCCGGTGCGCTCGGCATCGGCTGGCTCGGCCGCCGCGGCCGGCGTGACGTCGCGACCGCGCTGGCCCTGGTCGTGATGCTCGGGCTGGGCGCGCTGTTCCTCAGCTTCAGCAGCGAGTACGCGCCAGAGATCTACTCGCTGCTGTTCGGCGAGGTACTCGGGGTCAGCGCCACCGAGATCGCACCAGTCGCGATCCTGGGCGGGCTGTGCGTGCTGGCCACCCTGATCTTGTTCCGGCCGCTGCTGCTGACCTCGCTCATGCCCGAGCTGGCCGAGGCCCGCGGCGTCCGGGCCGGCCGGATCGAGCTGGTCTTCCTGATCGTGCTGGCCCTGGCCACCAGCATGACGCTGCCGGTGACCGGCGCGCTGCTCATCTTCAGCCTGATGATCGGCCCGCCCGCCGCGGCCCGGTCACTGACCAGCCGCCCCCTCCCGGCCCTGCTGGCCTCGGTGCTCATCGCGCTGATCGTGGTGTGGCTGTCCATCGCGGCCGCCTACCAGACCAACTGGCCGGTCGGCTTCTTCGTCGGTTCGCTGGGTGCGGTGTGCTACGCGGCCGGCCGCGGCTGGGCCGCGCTCCGCCGCCGCCGCTCCGCCCCGTCCGACCCGGCCGCCGCTCCCCTAGGGCCTAGCGCCCCGGCTGCTACTGTGCGGTTGTGATGACGGTGCCCGCTAAGCGCCCGCAGGGCGGAACCCGGGTCCGCGGTACCCGGCAGGCCGAGGCGCTGTCCGCCGTGCTCAGCGGGCTGCCCGGGTTCTGCAGCGCGCAGCAGATCCACGCCGAGCTGCGGCAGCGCGGCGAGCACATCGGGCTGACCACCGTGTACCGGCACCTCCAGGTGCTCAGCGAAGACGGCCGGGTGGACACGATCCGGGACGCCAGCGGCGAGACCCTGTACCGCCGCTGCGAGACCGACACGCATCACCACCACCTCATCTGCCGCAGCTGCGGGACCAGCGTCGAGGTCGAAGGCCGCGCCGTAGAACGCTGGGCCGAACAGGTCGCCGCCGAAGCCGGCTTCACCGCCGTAGACCACACGGTCGAGCTCTTCGGCCTCTGCCCCGCCTGCACCGCCACCCGCGCCTGACCCAGCTTCGCCAGGCCGGCGTGTGCGGGACTGTCCGAAGGCGTAAGCGTGCCAGCGGGAACCAAACTACGGCAGGCGCCTCGGGCCGTACGGACGGATGTGCTGAGCGCCCCTCGCCAGCCGCCGGACAGTTCCGTGCGTGCCGGCCCCACCACTGCGGCTGCGTGCACGCCGGCCCCCACCCACTGCGAGACAATCAGCCCCATGCTGCGCTTCCCGCTGATTCATCCGCCATTGCTGGCCGCGCTAGGAGCGGCCGGGCACGGCGCCCGGGTGCTATTGGCTGACGCGAACTACTCGCATTCCACCAACATCAGCCCGCGGGCCGCGCTCGTCCACCTGAATGTCCGGCCCGGGCTGGTCACGGTGGACCAGGTACTGGAGCCGGTGCTGGCGGCGGTGCCGGTCGAGGCGGTGACGGTCATGCGGCCGGATGATGGCGGCACGCCGGAGGTGTGGGCCCGCTACCGCGAATTGCTCGGGCCTGAGCTGGAACTGGAGTCGTTGGGCCGGCTGGAGTTCTATGCGGCGTGCCGGGAGCCGGACCTGGCGGTGTGCGTGGCTACCGGGGACGACCGGCTGTATGCCAATGTGCTGCTCACTATTGGTTACGTCCGGCCTGGTGGCTGACCGGCGGGCTGGAGCATGGCCAGGGCTAGCCGGACCAGGTCGGCGTTGCCGGTGACTGGCTCACCGGCTGGGCCGGTGGTGGTGTCTTCCAGGCCGATGCGGGTGGCCAGGCCGAGCTGGCCGGCCAGGGCGATCAGCGGCCAGCACCCGTCGTTCTCGCCATGTAGCAGCAGGGGATCGGCGCGCCGGGCCGATTCGCGCACGGCCCGCACGATCTCCTGGCCCGCGGCGACCGCGCTGTCCGCGGGCATAGTGGGCACTTCCACCATCACCCTCAGCAGCGGCGGCAGGTCCGGGGTCCCGGCCAGCTCCCGCACATCCCGCAGGGTCCAGACCCCGGCCTCCACCCCGATGCCGGTCGCGGCTAGCGTGTGCATCACCTCGGCCCAGCCCGCCTCGGACACGTTGACCGAAGCGAAGTCGGGCCGCTCATCGGCGGCCAGGGCAGTCCAGCCGGCCACCCCCGCCTGCCGCGCCACCGGGTCGCCGCCGGTGATCCACAGTCCGGTGGACACGCCGACCGGGGTACCCGGGCAGGCCTGCCGCACCGCCGCGACCGCCGCGCCGACATCGGCGGCCCGCACCGACTCGGTCCCGGCCGGGCCGCGGGCGTGCAGATGCACCGCTTCCGCCCCGGCCGCCACCGCCGCCGCGGCCTCGCTGGCCAGCTCGGCCGGGGTCACCGGCACGGCCGGATGCTCGGCCTGGCTCCGCTTGCCGTTCAGGCAGGCCTTGAGCGTCCGTACCTGCAGTCGCGCAGCATCCATCCCGCCATGCTCGCAGCCGGCCCGCCGCGGTGCTAGCGCCCCGTCCCCAACTCGTGATCATGGCGTTGGTGGTACTGGAGCCCCACCTAGGCCATGATCACGTTACCGGAAGAGGGGTTCAGAGGCTGGCCAGGCGGATCAGGAACGTGCCGCCCGCGCCGGTGGACTCGTCCCGCACCGTGACCAGCGCCGAGCCGTGGCCCAGCCGGATGTGCGCGTAGACGGTGTCGCCGGGAGACACAGTCAGGCTGACCCCCTGCCGCGTCCCCTGCTGCGGGTACACCCGCCACCACAGGTAGTAGTGGTAGCGGCCGGCCACCGCCGGGCCGCGTGCTGCCGAGCCCGCCTCGACCTTGGGCGCCGCGGCCGACGTGCCGGTGCCGAGGCCCAGCCCGGCCACCGACAGCCCGGTCGAGCCGGTGGCGGTGGGCCGGAAGGCCCGGCGCACCCGCCAGGTGCCGAACGTATCCAGGAACCGGTGCTTCGCCGAGCTAGCGGCGGCGGCCTGGGCGGAGGAGGTCAGCGGGGACGCATGGGCATTGGCAGAATCACCAATGATGGAAGCGGCCGTGTCGCCAATAATGCTGGTGTCCCCGATGATGCTGTCGTTCTGGATGCTGTCTACGCCAATGTTGGCCGAATCGCCAATAATGCTGTCGGCCGAGATCAGGCTGGCGTCGCCGATAATGCTGACATCGCCAATAATGCTCACGTCGCCGATAATGGACAGGTCGGCGGTGGTCGGCGCGACCCTGGTCAGCGCGCAGCGCGACGGCGTCGCCCGCACCTGACCGGTGACGAACCGCTTCCAGGTGGCCAGCTCAATCCGGCCAGACGGCCGGGCCGGCAGCCCATTGCCGACCAGCTCAGCCTGGGTGGCGGTGAGCGGGTTGAACCCGGCGGGCAGCGTCACATTGACGGCCTGGATCCCACCGCCGCAATTGACCAGATTCCGGGCGCCGGCAATGGCATCAGGGGTCCGGGCCGTTCCGGCCATAGCCGGAACGCAGAGCAGAACCTGGCTGACCACCAGCCCGGCAATCACGACAGGCCAGATTGGCCCGCGCCCTCGCGGCGCCCGCATTAAACCGGTGCCAATCATCAGCGACCTCCTCAGGCCATGCGCACCATTGACTTGGTACACGCGGCGGCGAACAGCGCGACTGCAGGGCGGGGGGCTGCCGTCAGGTCCGGTCACGTGGCAGCATAGCGAGTGACCGGGCAGGTCAAAGGCTATACGCCAGACATGTCGTGAGCTATACCTCTAGTGTCCAGGCCAGTATGGCGTATCCGGACACGGCCCCCCTCCTGCCCCTACCTTGGCACACCGCGAGCAGCAGCGCGATCAGGTGCTGGCCACGACTATCTGGGCGGCTAGCTCCACCCCGGCGGGCTTGCGCCAGAGATCCGATCACTACCTGACTCCGGCTTCTCCCACCTCACCGGCCTAGCTGCCGGGTAGCTGCGGTTCCATAGCGATATCTCGGTTCGGTGACGGTGTGCGGTCCCGGTCCTGATGAGCGTTGACAGGCCAGATACATCGGATCTATTTTCCAGGCACACGTCCGGCGGTGCCCAGCAACGGACGGCGTGCGACGGCGCGCGCCGCAGGCCCAAGGGAGTGGACACAGGAGGACCGATGGCATTGCGCAGACGCTTCAGCGTGTCCGCCTCGGCCGCGATCGCGGCCGTGGCGCTGCTCGCTGGCTGCGGTTCCAGCGGGAACGGCTCAACCTCAGCCGGCGGGTCAGCCAGCTCCGGCCCGGTCAAGGTCGGCGTGGACCTTACCTACAACAACACCGCGTTCTGGGCCGCGTACATCAACTATGAGACCCAGTACGCCAGGCAGCTGCACATCAAGCTGATCGGCCCACTGCTCTCGGCGGCCAGCGCCAGCCTGCAGAACCAGCAGATCCAGGAACTCGTCAACGAGGGCGCGCAGGCCATCATCGTGAACCCGGAGACCGCGACCAGCCTCGGCCCGGCTATCTCCTACGCGGCCAGCCACCACGTCAAGCTGATCTCGGTGGACACCATTGTCGGCGTGGGCAAGGTGTACATGGTCGTCCGGGCATCCAACCTGCTCTATGGGCTGGACGCGTGCGCCTACATCAGTTCTAAGGTCAAGTCCGGTTACGTACTCGACCTGGAAGGCGACCTGACCTCCTCGAACGGCGCGGACCGGACCAATGCCTTCAACGCCTGCATGGCCGCCAACGACCCCGGGGTCAAGATCCTCAAGGACCCCACGGTGTGGACCGACGCGACGGCGGTCACCGACGCGCAGAACGCGGTGAACGCGTACGGCAGCAAGCTGAAGGCCATCTACGCGCAGTGGAGCAGCCCGGACACCGGTATCGTCCCGCTGCTGAAGAACAAGGGGCTGACCGGCAAGGTCCTGGTGGTCAGCGACGACGGGGTCCCGTTCGAGATGTGCGACATCTCGAGGGGGATCACTAACGCGTCCCAGTCCCAGCCCGCCAACCTGTACGCCTACTGGGCACTCAAGTACGCGGTGGACGCCGCGCACGGCGTCTCGCTCAAGCCCGGCCAGCCCGGCGGCGGCGCGCCCACCCTGCAGAACCTGACCTACCAGGGCGACACGAACCTCGGCGACCCGATCGTCGCCCCGTTCGTAACCAAGTCCGCGACCAGCCTGTCGGTCAAGCCGGTGGACGGGCTGGCCGGCACGGTGCACACCACCCCGGTCAGCGACTCGCAGCTGTGGGGCAACGTGTACGGAGCCGCGCACGGCGGGGTGTGCAGCGCCGCCGCGTCGGCTGGATGACCGAGCCGGCCACGCCTGCTGTCCCGGCGGCCACGCCAGCCGCCGAGGCAGCAGGCATCTACAAGCAGTTCGGCAGCACCCAGGCGCTGCGCGGGGTGGACCTGACCTTGTGGCCGGGCCGCTGCCTCGGCCTGGTCGGCCGGAACGGCGCGGGCAAGTCCACCCTGGTGTCGATCCTGAGCGGCATCTACCCGGCGGACAGCGGCGCGGTGCGCTTCGACGGGCAGCCCGCCCCGGCGCATGGCGACACCGGGGCCTGGCGCCGCCGGATCGCCACCGTGTTCCAGCACTCGATGGTGGTGCCAGGGCTGACCGTGGCGGAGAACGTGTTCCTCGGCCGCCAGCCACTGCGGGCTGGCCGGCTGGACTGGCGCGGGATGCGCGACCAGGCCGCGCAGGTCATGGCGGACTGGGGCTTCGCCATCGACGTCCGGCTGCCGTGCGCCGACCTGACCGTGGAACAGCGGCAGATCGTCGAGATCGCCCGCGCGCTCGCGGCCGGCACCCGGTGCCTGCTGCTCGACGAGCCGACCGCGGCGCTGGAACGCGGCGCGATCGAGCGGCTGTTCGCCCGGGTCCGGCAGCTCGCCGCGAGCGGGGTGGCCGTGCTGTACATCTCGCACCATCTCGAGGAAGTCTTCGAGATCTGCCAGGACGTCGCGGCGCTCCGGGACGGCGAGCTGGTACTCACCAGCCCGGTGCCCGAGCTGACCAAGAATGACCTGGTCAGTGCCATGGTCGGCCCGGAGGTGGCGGCGACCCGCGCCGACCTCACCCCGGCCCGCGAGACCAGCCGTGGAACCGGCCACGGCACCGCGGCCCGGCCAGGGCGGCCGGCGCCCTGCCTGGTGGTGGACAACGTGTCGGCCGAGCTGCCCGGCGGGCGGGTCAGCTCGGTGTCGCTGGACGTGCAGCCCGGCGAGCGGGTCGGGCTGACCGGGCTGCTCAGTGCCGGGGTCAGCTCGCTGGCCCGGATCGTGGCGGGCGCCGAGCCGCACACCGCGGGCCAGGTGCTGGTGGGCGGCGAGCGGCTCGTCCCGGGCCGCCGTGACCTGGCCCTGCGGCTCGGCGTCGGGTACATCCCGGAGGACCGGCAGCGGGACGGGTTCGTGGCGCCGCTGGGCGTGGCCGAGAACGCCACCATGACCATCACCGACTGGCTGGCCACCAGGCTGGGCTTCGTCCGGCCGCGGGCCCGGGCCGCCGCGGCGGCGCCGGTCACCCGCGGCCTGTCCATCATCTCGGCCGGGCCCGGCCAGCCGGTGGCCGAGCTGTCCGGCGGCAACCAGCAGAAGGTCACCGTGGCCCGGGCACTAGCCCGCAAACCGCAGCTCATCGTGGCCATCACCCCGACCCGTGGGGTGGACGTGGCCTCCAAGGCGCTGCTGCTGGCCGAGCTGGCCGCGGTCACCGAGCAGACCGGCGCCGGCCTGCTGCTGGCCACCGACGAACTGGACGACCTGGTCATTTGCGACCGGGTGATCGTGCTGCTGCGCGGCGAGCGGTTCACCGAGTTCAGCAAGCCCCCGTTCGACCGGGAGGCCCTCATCGCGGCCAGCGAGGGGATCAGCCGCCCGCCCAAGGGAGACACCTCATGACCGAAACACCGGACGCTACCGGGACCACGGTCGCCGACCGCGGCCGGGCCGCGGTGGAAGCCGTGCTGCAAGGGCGCAGCCGCAGCGCGACCGCCATCTCGCTGATCCGCGAAGCGGCGCTGCTCCCGGTGCTGGCCGTCCTGATCATCATCGGCGCGTTCCTGAACAGCGCGTTCCTCACCGTGTCGAACATCTCCGGGATCGGGCAGCAGATCTCCGCGCTCGGCGTGGTCGTGGTCGGGGAAAGCCTCATCCTGCTCATCGGCGGCATGGATCTGTCCCTGGAAGGCACCTACGGGCTGGCCCCGATGGTGGCCGCCTGGCTGATCGTCCCGGTATCCGCGTTCGGCTCCGGCACCAAGCTGAACCCGTTCCTCGGCATCCTCATCGTGCTGGCCGTCGGCGCGGCGGTCGGCCTGGTGAACGGCCTGCTGATCGTCCGGGGACGGCTGAACGGGTTCATCGTCACGCTGGGCATGACGATCGTCCTGGCCGGCCTGCAGGAAGGCATCGTGAAGGGCAACACCCTGTTCAACCTGCCGTCGGCGTTCACCTACCTGGGTGCGGCCTACGCCGGCAAGGTGCCAGTCTCCCTCATCGTCACCGTGATCATCTTCGTCGTCACCGGCTTGTTCCTGCGCTACCACCGGGTGGGCCGGGCCATCTACGCGGTCGGCGGCAACCGGGAAGCGGCCCGGGCGGCCGGGATCAAGGTGGACCGGATCCGGCTCGGCGTCTACGTGGCCGGCAGCGTGCTGGCCGCGATCGGCGGCCTGATGGAAGCTGGCCGGGTGTCCGCCGTCACCGGCCAGCAGGGCTACCAGGAAGGGATCATCTTCGCGGTCTTCGCCGCGGCCGTGATCGGCGGGGTGAGCCTGCAGGGCGGCCGGGGGAACATGGTCGGCGCGGCGTCCGGTGTAATCCTGCTCGGCCTGGTGCAGAACATCCTTGACCTGGCCAACGCGCCGAACTACTGGATCGAGGCCATCGATGGCGCCGTCATCCTGGTCGCCCTCGTGCTGGCCAGGCTGATCGGCGGCGAGGCCGCGGCCGAATGAACGGCAGGAAGACTCGGTCATGACGACGATCCTGGGCTTCGAGACGCACGACGTCCGGTTCCCCACCTCGCGGATGCTGGACGGCTCGGACGCCATGAACCCGAGCCCGGACTACTCGGCCGCGGCGCTGATCGTGCGCACCGACGCGCCGGACGGGCTGGCCGGGCACGCGCACGTGTTCACCATCGGCCGGGGCAACGACATCCAGCTCGCCGCGATCCGGGCCGTCGAGCCGTACCTGGCCGGCCGGGATCTCGACGAGACCCTGGCCGACCTGGGCGGCCTGGGCCGGCGGCTGACCGGGGACAGCCCGCTGCGCTGGCTCGGCCCGGAGCGCGGCGTGGTGCACATGGCCATCGGCGCGGTGCTCAACGCGTGCTGGGACCTGGCCGCCCGCCGGGCGGGCAAGCCGCTGTGGCGGCTGCTGGCCGAGCTGCCGGTGGCCGACATCGTCGCGCTGGTCGATTTCCGCTACCTGTCCGACGTGCTGAACCCGGACGAGGCCACCGGGCTGCTGGAACGGGCCGCCCCCGGCCGGGCGGCCCGGATCAAGGCGCTGCTGGCCGACGGCTACCCGGCCTACACCACCACCCCCGGCTGGCTGGGCTATTCCGACGACCGGCTGGCCGAGCTGTGCACCGAGGCGGTGCAGGACGGGTTCGGCCAGGTCAAGCTCAAAGTCGGCGCGCGTCTCGACGATGACCTGCGACGCTGTGCGATCGCCCGGGGCGCGGTCGGCGACGAGGTGCACATCGCGCTCGACTCGAACCAGGTCTGGGACGTGCCCGAGGCCATCGCCTGGGTCCGCGCGCTGGCCCCGTTCCGGCCGGCCTGGATCGAGGAGCCGACCAGCCCGGACGACATCCTGGGCACGGCCCAGGTGCGCCGCGGTGTGCGGCCGGTCCGGGTGGCCACCGGCGAGCACGTGGCCAACCGGGTGGTCTTCAAGCAGCTGCTCCAGGCGCAGGCCATCGACGTCATGCAGATCGACGCGTGCCGGGTGGCCGGGGTCAACGAGAACGTGGCCAACCTGCTGCTGGCGGCCAAGTTCGGGGTGCCGGTCTGCCCGCACGCCGGCGGCGTCGGCCTGTGCGAGATGGTCCAGCATCTGTCAATGTTCGACTACGTCGCGCTGTCCGGCACGACCGAGGACCGCCAGATCGAATGGATCGACCACTTGCACGAGCACTTCACCGCGCCGGCCCGGGTCGAGCACGGGCGCTACGTCACCCCGGCCACGCCGGGCGCGTCGGCCGAGCTGAAGCCCGAGTCGGTCAAGGAGTTCAGCTTCCCGGACGGCGCCGCCTGGCGCGCCGCGACTGGCTGACATGGTCGTTGACGCGCATCACCACCTCTGGGATCCGGGCACCCGGCGGCACGCCTGGCTGGATGAGCTGCCGCCGCTGCGCCGGCCGTTCCGCATCGGGGACTTCAGCCAGCTCGCCGCCGCGCACTCGGTGACGGCCAGCGTGCTGGTGCAGGTGCTCGCGTCGGCCGCGGAGACCGGCGAGTTCCTGGCCCTGGCCGCCCGCACGCCGCTGCTGGCCGGCGTGGTCGGCTGGGCCGACCTGACCGCGCCGGGCGTCGCCGCCGAACTGACCCGGCTGCGCGGGCTGCCCGGCGGTGACCGGCTGGCCGGCCTGCGGCACCTGGTCCAGGACGAGCCGGACCCGGACTGGCTCAGCCGGCCGGACGTGCGCCGCGGGCTGCGCGCGGTGGGCGACGCCGGGCTGGTGTACGACCTGCTGATCCGGCCCGGGCAGCTGCCCGCCGCCATCGCGGTGGTCCGCGACCTGGACTCGGTCCGCTTCGTGCTGGACCACGGGGCCAAGCCGGACATCGCGCACGGCCAGGCCGAGCCCTGGTCCACCCTGATCGGCGAGCTGGCCGCCGCACCCAACGTCAGCTGCAAGCTGTCCGGGCTGGTCACCGAGGCGGGCCCGGGCTGGACGGCGGCCCAGATCACCCCGTACGCGGACCGGCTGCTGGACTGCTTCGGCCCGGGCCGGCTGATGTTCGGCTCGGACTGGCCGGTGTGCACCCTGGCCGCGGGCTATGGCGATGTGCTCGGGCTGGCGGAAACGGTGCTGGCCCGGCTCAGCCCGGCGGAACGGGATGCGGTGCTGGCCGGGACCGCGGCCAGCTGGTACGGCCTGCGCCTGCCGGGCTGACTCCCCGGTCTACCGCACCGCATGTACAGGACCGGGTTTACAGCACCGGGTTTACAGCACCCCGTTTACAGCACGGAGGCCAGCCACTGCTGGACGGCGGCGATGTGCACGGTGGACCAGGACCGGGCCACCTCCGGGTCGTGCGAGGCCAGCGCATCCAGGATGGCCCGGTGCTCGGCCAGCGTGCGCTGAGTCGCGCCGGCCTGGGTGAGCCCGCGCCAGACCCGGGCCCGGGACGTTGGCCCGGACAGCGAATCCAGCAGTGAGCAGAGCACGCTGTTCCCGGAGCAGGCCGAGATCCGGCGGTGGAATTCGAGGTCGTTGGCGACCAGATCCTCCACCCCGGGATCATCCCCCAGGCTGTCCAGCAGGCCGCGCAGCCCGTCCAGGTCGGCTGGGGTGATCCGCTCCGCCGCCATGGCCGTGGCCTCGGGTTCCAGGATGCGGCGCACCTGGAGGAATTCCAGCACGGTGCCGTCGCGGTGGAAGTCGACGATGAAGCTGAGCGCTTCGAGCAGCAGCGGGGGCTGCAGGCTGGTCACGTAGGTGCCGTCGCCGCGCCGCACGTCCAGGATGTTGACCAGGGACAGCGCCTTGACCGCCTCGCGCAGCGAACTGCGGGACAGGCCCAGCTCAGCGGCCAGATCCGCTTCCCGGGGCAGCCGGTCCCCGGCGCGCAATGTGCCGGAGACGATCATGGCCTTGATCTTCTCGATCGCCTCGTCTGTCAGCGCCACGGCTGCCCTCCGAACCGCCCACTGCGCTGCCGCTCCAGGCCCTGGCTACCGACATCCGCGCACATCCGATGTTTACTGAGAGTATCCCACGGTGCGGAGCCAGCCAGGATGGTGCAAGCTGGGGGAATGCTGCTGCTATTCCTGGTGTGCGGCATCCTGGCCGGGTTTGCGGCGTACCGCTTTGGCGCCGCCCGCGCCTCGATGCGCCAGCTGAATACCACGAAGAGTGCCGTGGGCGCGCAGCGGAAGACCGCCTGGCGGCACAGCGGGGTGGCCGTGCTGTTCCTCGCCGGGCTGATCCTGCTGCTCTACATCACCGGGCGGCTCGGCGGCTTAGGCGGCCAGCTCAGAACGACGAGCCGGACGGCCACTTGCCCACGGTGAACGTGGGGTGCCAGAAGCTGAGCGGCCAGAAGAAGATCGAGATGAAGTACTGCACCCAGCTGTGCAGTGCGGCCACGTTGAGCCCGGCGTGCGGCAGGTGCGGGGACGCGGTGTTCAGGAACACACCGATCAGGATGTAGACCACGATGACCAGGCCCTTGACGCTGAACAGGGCCTTTACATAATCCACCGCAGCTCACTTCCTTCCCGTGGACACCCGGAACTGTGCTACGGCCGGTCTCCTCCATCGTCCGAAAGCTCCCCTTCCACCTGCTGGCAGGATAGTTCGGAGCTGGCCATCTGCCACGGTGACACCCCGGAGGGATGTCAGTGGGTGCTGATAGCAAGGGACGCATGGCTGCCACCACCACGGACGTGCTGCGCGACGAGGCCGAGCGCTGCCTGCGCGCGCTGGCCGGGGAGCAGGCCCGGCTGCGCGCCGACCAGTGGACCGCGATCGAGGCGCTGGCCGGCGGCCGCCGCCGGGCGCTGGTCGTGCAGCGCACCGGGTGGGGGAAGTCCGCGGTCTACTTCGTGGCCACCGCGCTGCTGCGGGCCCGCGGCGCCGGGCCGGCCGTGATCGTCTCCCCGCTGCTCGCGCTGATGCGGAACCAGATCGACGCGGCCGCCCGGGCCGGCCTGCACGCCCGCACGGTCAACTCGGCCAACGTGGCCGAGTGGGACGAGATCTACGCGGAGATCGCGGCGGGCGCGGTCGACGTGCTGCTGGTCAGCCCGGAACGGCTGAACAACCCGGGCTTCCGCGACCTCATCCTGCCCCGGCTGGCCGCCACGGCCGGCCTGCTGGTGGTGGACGAGGCGCACTGCATCTCCGACTGGGGCCACGATTTCCGGCCCGACTACCGGCGGCTGCGCACCCTGCTGGCCGGGCTGCCGGCCGGGGTGCCGGTGCTGGCCACCACGGCCACCGCCAATGCCCGGGTCACCCACGACGTGGCCGAGCAACTGGCCAGCGGCGACGGCGGTGAGGTGCTGGTGCTGCGCGGGCCGCTGGACCGGAACAGCCTGCGGCTCTCCGTGGTCCGGCTGCCCACCGCGCAGCAGCGGCTGGCCTGGCTGGATGGGCAGCTGGCCGGGCTGCCCGGCTCCGGCATCATCTACACGCTGACCGTGGCCGCGGCCCAGGAGACGGCGGCCTTCCTCCGCGACCGGGGCCATCAGGTCGCTTCGTACACCGGCCGGGACGAGCAGGCCGACCGGCTCGGCGCCGAGCAGGCGCTGCTGGCCGGGGAACTCAAGGCGCTGGTCGCGACCAGCGCGCTCGGGATGGGCTTCGACAAGCCCGACCTGGGCTTCGTGGTGCACCTGGGCGCCCCGCAGTCGCCGGTCGCGTATTACCAGCAGATCGGCCGGGCCGGCCGGGCGGTGCCCCGGGCCGAGGTGATCCTGCTGCCCGGCCCCGAGGACCGGGACATCTGGGCCTACTTCGCCTCGCTGGCCTTCCCGCCGGAGCCGGTGGTCCGGTCCACGCTGGCCGCGCTCGAGGCGGCGGGCCGGCCACTGTCGGCCAGCGCACTGGAAACCCAGGTCGACCTGAGCCGGGCCCGGCTGGAGATGATGCTCAAGGTCCTGGACGTGGACGGGGCGGTGCGCCGGGTCAGCGGCGGCTGGACCGCGACCGGCCAGCCGTGGGTCTACGACGCGGACCGCTATGCCCGGGTGGCCGCCGAGCGGCAGCGCGAGCAGCAGGCCATGCTCAGCTACCTGGGCACCGGCCAGTGCCGGATGGAGTTCCTCCGGCAGCAGCTGGACGACCCGGCGGCCGGGCCGTGCGGCCGGTGCGACAACTGCACCGGGCGGCCGTGGCCGGCCGAGGTACCCGAGGCCGGCGCCGCGGCCGCGCAGGCCCGGCTGCTCCGGCCCGGGCTCGATGTCACCCCGCGCCGGATGTGGCCGCCCGGCATGCCGGCCCTGGGCATCGAGGTATCCGGCAAGATCGCCCCGGAACTGGCCGCGGACACCGGGCGCGCGCTTGGCCGGCTGACCGGGCTTGGCTGGGGCGTACGGCTGCGCGCCGTGCTGGGTGATGAGGCAGGCGCTGGCGTTCGGCCAGAAGATTCTGAGGTTGTGCCGGACGACCTGGTCGCGGCCCTGGTGCAGGTGCTGGCCGCGTGGGAGTGGCCGCGGCGGCCGGCCGGGGTGGTCAGCCTGCCCAGCCGGAGCCGGCCGCGGCTGATTAGCAGCCTGGCCGAGCGGATCGCCGGGATCGGGCGGCTGCCGCTGCTCGGCTCGCTCGGCTACGCGGGCCACGGGCCCGGGCCGCGGCAGTTCAACAGCCCGCAGCGGCTCCAGGCGGTGTGGCGTGAGCTGGTGCTGCCGGAGCCGGTGCGCACGGCCGTGGCCGGCCTGGACGGCCCGGTGCTGCTCATCGATGACCGGATCGAGACCGGGTGGACGATGACGGTCGCGGCCAAGCTGCTCCGCGAGGCCGGCGCGCCCGCCGTGCTGCCGCTCGCGCTGGCCGTCACAAGTGGCTAATTAAATGGCCACGAGCTGTTGCCCATGTGGCCAGACGGGCGCAGATTAGGGGGTAGCCGGGCACTGCTTGGGGGAAGGCCCGGCCCGGCCGGTCGCCGAGGTGAGTGCGCACTGGAAGCGGCACCGGCCGCCAGGTGGGGGATCGCAAAGGGGGCACATCACTATGCGCCGACATCTCTGGAGTAACCGGCTGTCCGCGATCACGGCGGTGATCACAGGGGCGGTGACGGCACTGGCGCTGGGCGGCGCCATGCCTGCGGTATCCGCCGCCCAGGCGCGCGCGCCGGGGGTGGCGCGAGTGGCTCCGCATACCCGGGGCATGCTCGACTGCAACGGCGTGAGCCCGATCCAGCATTCGGTGAAACAGGGGCTGCCATGCCTTGACCCGCGCGGACCGGGAGTCAGCCGGTTCGAGGACAATGGGCATTACATCGGGCACGACGAGCCGTCGTTCCGGTTCCTCTCCAACCAGCCGGGCTCCGGTAACAACTTCACGATCAACGAACGGCTCCCGGTCGAGCCGGCCAAGCTGCCGACGGTGCGCCATCCCGGGTCCGACGTCACGCACACGTTCGAGCTGACCGTCGCGCCGTGGTTCTCCACCACGGTGTGCGACCCGAATTCCGCGCCGCTGCTGCCGTGCACGCCAACCTCAGACGCCAACGCGCCAGCCGGCAGCTACCCGGGCGCAGGCGCTGCGTTCGTGGAGCTGCAGTTCTACCCGCCGGGCTTCGCGCCGTTCAGCGACGCCATCAGTTGCGACAACTCGCACTGGTGCTCGGCGCTGAACATCGACAGCCTGGAGTGCCAGGGCAACGGGTCCGGCGCGTGCAACAACCAGTGCATCGAGCCGGTCAACTTCGCCTATGTGCAGACCAATGGTGTGCCGCCGGGGCCGCCCAGCCCGCAACTGAGTAACTTGCGCACGTTCACCCCGAACCGGCACACGCTACGGATGAATCCCGGGGACCGGATAACGGTGCAGATGTTCAACGCCAAGATCCGGGGTGGCCATGCGCTCGAAGTGAAAGAGACCGACTGGTCTACCGGGCAGAGCGGCTTCATGATCGCATCGGGCGCGAACGGCTTCATGAACACCAACCCGTTCAGCTGTGCCGGTACCAAGTTCAACTTCCAGCCGGAGTACAACACCGCCCGGGCGCAGAACATCATCCCCTGGGGCATCGGGCCCTACATGATCAACGACCAGTACGAGATCGGCCACTTCGAGCCGTGCACGTCAGTTAGCGGCAAGGCCACCGTCTCGCTGGCCGCGCACGTGACCGACACGTACTACAAGCATTGCTCGGGGCCGTACGAGCCGGTCCGGGATACTGCCAAGGCCGGGCTGGAGCCGAACGACGCCCCGTGCTACAAGTTCGGCGACACGCACGGCGGCCTTGCCGCCCCCAACCTGGTCACCGGGTGCCCAGTCTTCTTCAACGCGATCGGTGACCTGGACTACGACGGCACGCCGTACCGTGCGGACTGGCCCAACTCGGTGACGCCGAACCGGTTCCCGTCCTCGTTCCTGCAACAGCAACCGACCACGGTCGGCGGTCAGCAGTATCCGGCCATCCAGTTCATGACCGACACCAGCGCGACGGAGTTCAACACGAACTGCAACATAGCAACCGGCGCGGGCTGTGTGCTGCCACCTAAGGGCCCTGGGCACTTTTTCCCGTTCTTCACCCAGGCGAAGGTCGGTGGCAGTTGCGTCTGGGAGTTCGGCAACATGCACAACGGCAACACGTTCGGCGGGGTCGCGCAGTACGGCAAAGTCACGCCGGACTCGCTGGGCGCGTTCGTGGGCCCGGTGATGCGCAACCCGAACTGCTGACCGCGGCGGGCCGGCCGTCCCGCGCTCGGGACG
>DATCUG010000442.1:0-4368 GCA_036567525.1 Streptosporangiaceae bacterium
AGGCGGCCGCGCTGCTCGGCATCCACCGGCCGCTGGAGTTCACCGACATCGGCCGGGCTAAGCAGCGGCTGAAGTGGGACGAGGCGTTCGTGCTGCAGGCGGTGCTGGCCCAGCGGCGGCGGGCCGAGGACGCGCTGCCCGCCACCCCGCGCATCCCGCGCCGCGGCGGGCTGCTCGACAGTTTCGACGCCCAGCTCCCGTTCCAGCTCACCGGCGGGCAGCGCGCCGCGGGTGAGGAGATCATGACCGCGCTGTGCCGGGAGCATCCGATGCACCGGCTGCTGCAGGGCGAGGTGGGCTCGGGCAAGACCCTGGTCGCGGTGCGCGCCATGCTCCAGGTGGTGGACGACGGGGGCCAGGCCGTACTGCTCGCGCCCACCGAGGTGCTGGCCCAGCAGCACTACCGGTCGCTCACCCAGCTGCTCGGCCCGCTTGGCCGGGCCGGTGAGCTGGACGGTGCCGAGCAGGCCACCCGGGTGGCACTGCTCACCGGCTCGCAGGGCGCCAAGGCCCGCCGGGCCATGCTGGACGACGTGGCCTCCGGCGCGGCCGGCATCGTGATCGGCACGCACACCCTGCTCTACCACCGGTCCCGGCAGGACGACCAGGTCGTGTTCAAGGACCTGGGCCTGGTCGTCATCGACGAGCAGCACCGGTTCGGCGTGCAGCAGCGCGACGCGCTGCGCGAGAAGGCGCACGGCAGCCGCCCGCACGTGCTGGTCATGACGGCCACCCCGATCCCCCGGACGGTGGCCATGACCGTCTACGGCGACCTGGACGTGTGCACGCTCAGCGAGCTGCCGGCCGGCCGCACGCCGATCACCAGCCACGTGGTGCCCGCCGCGGAGAAGCCGCGCTTCCTGGAGCGCACCTGGGAGCGGCTCCGCGAGGAAGTGGACGGTGGCGGCCAGGCGTACGTCGTGTGCCCACGCATCGGCCTGGACGACCCCTTTTCCAGCCCAACGCCAGTACCGGGCGAACTCGACCCGGCCGACCCCGACGACGCCGCGGGCGAGTACGAAGAAGAGGCCGACGCCGCGGGGCGGCCGCCACGCGCCGTGCTCGACATGGCCGCCGAACTCGGCCAGGGGCCGCTGGCCGGGCTGGCGCTGCGGGTGCTGCACGGCCGGCTGCCCGCGGACGAGAAGGACGACACCATGCGTGGTTTCGCGCATGGCCAGGTGGACGTGCTGGTAGCCACCACCGTGGTCGAGGTCGGCGTGGACGTGCCGAACGCCACCATCATGGTCATCCTGGACGCGGACCGGTTCGGGGTGTCCCAGCTGCACCAGCTGCGCGGCCGGGTCGGCCGGGGCGCCAAGCCGGGGCTGTGCCTGCTGGTCACCGACGCGCCGGAGGGCAGCCCGGCCCGGGCCCGGCTGGACGCGGTGGCCAGCACGCTGGACGGCTTCCAGCTGTCCCGGCTCGACCTGGAGCAGCGCCGTGAGGGCAACGTGCTGGGCGCGGCCCAGGCCGGCCGCAAGTCCAGCCTGAAGATGCTCACCCTGCTGGCCGACGAGGAGCTGATCGGCCAGGCCCGGCAGGAGGCCAGCGCGCTGGTGGCCGCCGACCCGGCGCTGGCCAGCCACCCGGCCCTGGCCACCGCGATCAGCGCCCTGCTCGACGAGGAACAAGCCGAGTTCCTGGAAAAGGCCTAACGTGCCGCGGGTCATCGCGGGGGTCGCGGGGGGACGCAGGCTCGGCGTGCCGGCTGGCCGGCACACCCGGCCCACCAGCGACCGGGCTCGGGAGGGCCTGTTCGGCACGGTACTGGCGTTGTGTGGAAGTCTCGATGGGCTGCGGGTGCTCGACCTGTACGCGGGCTCCGGGGCGGTGGGGCTCGAAGCGCTGTCCCGCGGCGCGGGACATGTGCTGCTGGTCGAGGCCGACGCGCGGGCGGCCCGGGTGATCCGGGCCAACATCGACGCGGTCGGCCTGCCCGGCGCCGAGCTGGTCACCGACCGGGTGGACCGGGTGCTGGCCCGCGGCCCGGCCGCGGGCCGGTACGACCTGGCCGTGGCCGATCCGCCGTACGCCGTGCCTGGTGCCGACGTGACCGGGATGCTGGCTGCGCTGGCCGAAGGGGCCTGGCTGGCGCCCGGCGCGGTGGTCGCGGTGGAGCGGGACACCCGGTCGGGGGCGGTGAGCTGGCCGGCCGGATATACCCCGGACCGGTCCCGGCGCTATGGCGATACCACGTTCTGGTACGGTCTCGCCGCAGGTGGAAGTCCCCCAGGAAGGGCGTGACCGCGTGCGTCGTGTCGCCTGTCCAGGATCGTTCGACCCGGTGACCAACGGCCATCTCGACATCATCGGGCGGGCCGCCCGGCTGCATGACGAGGTGATCGTCGTGGTCGGGGCCAACCAGGCCAAGGAGGGCCTGTTCACCGTGGACGAGCGGGTCGAGATGCTCCGCGAGGTCACCGCCGACCTGAAAAACGTGGAGGTGGGCACGTTCCGCGGCCTGCTGGTCGACTTCTGCCGGGCCAACGACATCCCCGCCATCGTGAAGGGCCTGCGCGCGGTCAGCGACTTCGAGTACGAGATGCAGATGGCGCAGATGAACTACCGTCTGGCCGAAGTCGAGACGCTGTTCATCTCGGCCAACCCGGTGTACAGCTTCCTGCGCTCCAGCCTGGTCAAGGAGATCTGCGGCTACGGCGGGGACGTCTCGTCGCTGGTCCCCGGACCGGTGCTGGAGCGGCTCAAGGCCCGGCTGGCGGCCGGCTGAGCCACCCCGCCCGCGGGGCGACCCCGTTAAGTTGGGGAAATCGGTGGCAGGCCGGTAGGCTGACCGTCTCAACCTTGCCGAACACCGTCTTAGCCATGCCACAGCCACGAAAGAACTCCCCAGCGCGCCTCGATCCCCGCAAGCCGCTGGTGTTCAGCATCCTGGACCTGGGCCGTAGCCCAGGCTCGGAGCATACGCAGACCCTGACCGTCCCGGCCCCCGCTTACGTGCAGGCCGGGATGGCTGGCGTGCCCGAGGGCGCTGACGTGCAGCTCACGGTGCGGATGGAGGCGGTGTCCGAGGGCGTCCTGGTCACCGCCACCGCGCATGCACCGGTGACCGGGGAGTGCGCGCGCTGCCTTGAGCCGGTGCACCAGGAGATCGACGTTAAGGTGCAAGAGCTTTTCGGATATTCCGCAGACGACGGCCCGGACGGCGCGGACGGGTACGCTCTGCAGGGGGACCTGCTAGATCTTGAGCCGGCCCTGCATGACGCGCTGGTGCTGGCGCTGCCGCTGGCCCCGCTGTGCCGGGAGGACTGCCCGGGGCTGTGCGTGGAATGCGGTGCGCTGCTCGCCCAGGCGGGCCCGGACCATGGGCACGCGCCGGCCGTCGATCCGCGGTGGGCCAGCTTGCGGCAGCTGAACGGGTCGGGGCCAGACGGGCCGGACCCGGCGGCCGAATGAGTTGAGCGCAGACGATTGAAGGAGAGTTAGGTGGCAGTTCCGAAGCGGCGTATGTCGCGCAGCAACACCAGATCACGGCGGTCGCAGTGGAAGACGTCCGCCCCCGGGCTGGTGCGCTGCCCGCAGTGCCGGGACCCCAAGCTGCCGCACACGGCATGCCCGACGTGCGGGACGTATAACCGCCGTCAGGTGATCACACCGACCTGATGCGCTGAGGGGGCCACAGCGTGCGAGGCGGGTCAAGCAGCGGTGCGGCAGACGGGCCGGATGGCGCCCAACTGCTGCGCACCATCGATGCCGGGCTGAGCCCGGAGCTGCTCGAACGCGCCCTCACGCACCGTTCCTACGCGTATGAGAACGGTGGGCTGCCGACTAACGAGCGGCTCGAGTTCCTCGGCGACGCGGTGCTCGGGCTGATCGTCACCGACACCCTGTTCCGCTCGTATCCGGAGCTGCCCGAGGGCCAGCTGGCCAAGCTGCGCGCGGCCGTGGTGAACATGCGCGCGCTGGCCGACGTGGCCCGTGAGCTGAAGCTGGGCGACTACGTCCGGCTCGGCCGGGGCGAGGAAGGCACCGGCGGCCGGGACAAGTCCTCGATCCTGGCCGACACGCTGGAGGCCCTGATCGGGGCGGTGTACTTCGAGCTGGGCCTGGTCAAGGCGGACGCGCTGGTGCACCGGCTGTTCGACCCGGTGATCACCCGGTCGGCCGGGCTCGGCGCCGGGCTGGACTGGAAGACCTCGCTGCAGGAGCTGACCGCGTCCGGGTTCCTCGGCGTGCCCGAGTACCACGTCGAGGAGAGCGGGCCCGATCACCAGAAGTTCTTCCGGGCCACGGTCAAGGTGGGCGGCCGCAGCTACGGGACCGGTTCTGGCCGGTCCAAGAAAGAAGCCGAGCAGCAGGCGGCCGAGGCGGCCTGGAAGGCGATCAGCAACGGCCACGAGCCCGTCG
>DATCUG010000443.1:0-5373 GCA_036567525.1 Streptosporangiaceae bacterium
AGGCGGGGCCGAGTCGGGCACGGTGTGCAGCCGCACCGCGGCCGGGTCGGGCAGCGGCGGCCCGGCCACCCGGGGGCACGGCCGCCGGGGCGGCCGGCCTCCACCTGGCTGGGCGCCCGGCGGTCCGCCGGGCGGTGGTGCGGGCGGAGTGGGCATGGAACCTCCTGGCGGTCAGCGACGAGGCGCGGCCCGGCGCAGGGCCGGGGAAGGGCTCTGCGCCGTAGCACGAGTTCTACCGGCAGGCAGTGACATTTCCGGGTGCCGCCCGGGCCAGTCCTTCCGTGACCAGGGATCGTGCGCCATCATGGTCTGCGGCGGCCGGGGCCGGGGCGAGGGCGGGAATGTGGCCTGGCAGGACTCGGTTGTCCCTGAAAGCCGGGTCACCATGCCGAGCCCGGCCCGCCTTAGTCCTGGAGAGTTGCCTTGTCGCTGCCACCGCTGGTCGAACCGGCTGCTGAGCTGACCGTGGACGAAGTCCGCCGCTACTCGCGCCACTTGATCATCCCGGATGTCGGGATGACCGGGCAGAAGCGGCTGAAGAACGCCAAAGTGCTCGTGGTGGGCGCGGGCGGCCTCGGCTCTCCCGCCCTGCTCTACCTGGCCGCGGCCGGCGTGGGCACGCTGGGCATCGTGGACTTCGACGTGGTGGACGAGTCCAACCTGCAGCGCCAGGTGATCCACGGGCAGTCCGACGTGGGCCGGCCCAAGGCCGAGTCCGCCCGGGACAGCATCCGTGAGATCAACCCGTACGTGACCGTGATCGTGCACGAGGAGCGCCTGGACTCCGACAACGCGATGGAGGTCTTCGCCGGCTACGACCTGATCGTGGACGGCACGGACAACTTCGCCACCCGCTACCTGGTCAACGACGCGTGCGTGCTGCTCGGCAAGCCGTACGTGTGGGGCTCCATCTACCGCTTCGACGGCCAGGCGAGCGTGTTCTGGGCCGAATACGGCCCGTGCTACCGGTGCCTCTACCCGGAGCCGCCGCCGCCCGGCATGGTGCCGTCCTGCGCCGAGGGTGGCGTGCTCGGCGTGCTCTGCGCGTCCATCGGCTCGATCCAGGTCAACGAGGCCATCAAGGTCATCACCGGGATCGGCGAGCCACTGGCCGGCCGGCTGATGATCTACGACGCGCTGGAGATGAACTACCGCTCGGTCAAGGTCAGGAAAGACCCCGAGTGCCCGGTGTGCGGGAAGAACCCGACCATCACCGAGCTGATCGACTACGAGGCGTTCTGCGGCGCCGTGTCCGAGGAGGCCCAGGAAGCAGCGGCCGGCTCCACGATCAGTGCCCAGCAGCTCAAGGAGATGCTGGACGCGGACGAGAAGATCTTCCTGGTAGACGTGCGCGAGCCGAACGAGTACGAGATCGTCTCGATCCCCGGCGCCACGCTGATCCCCAAGGGCGAGTTCCTCTCCGGCGCCGCGCTGGAACGGCTGCCCCAGGACCGCCGGGTCGTGCTGCACTGCAAGTCCGGCGCCCGCTCCGCGGAATGCCTGGCCGTCGTGAAGAACGCCGGCTTCTCCGACGCGGTGCACGTCGGCGGCGGAGTGCTGGCCTGGATCAGCCAGATCGATCCGTCGCTGCCCTCCTACTGAGCGGGCCCGCCAACCCCCTGGCCGGGTAGTTCCGGGCTGGCGTTATCGGCCAACCTCGCGGTGCGCCCGGTGCCGGGCTGGCCGCCGCCGTACCATGCCGGTGTGGCAATACGTCCGGGGAGTCTGGGTGATGGCGACCGCCCAGCACCGGAGGAGGCCATCGCCGTGGCGCACCAGCCTGGCTGGGATCGTGCGCTGGCCAGCCCGCCCCGCCCGGCGCATCCGGTGGGCTACGTCCAGCCACCCCGCCCGGCCCGGTGGCGGTACCGGGTCCTGCTGGCTGGTCTGATCGTGGCCCTGGGCGGCCTGGCCATCTCGGTCACCGCGGTCGCCGTGCAGCTGCTGCCCCGCACGTTCAGCGCCGCCCAGCAGCAGCAGATCACCGGCTGGCAGATGGGCAAGCGCTGGCGGGCCTGGCCCGCCGGGCGCATCTTCCCGGCCAGCATCCCATACCAGGTGCCCGCGGCCGCGCTGGACAGCGGGGCCACGGTGCGGCTGGCCGCGCACCGGGTCGGCATCGCCCCGCAGGCGTCCTGCCGGGCGGCCACCGACCCGGCCGCCTGGCGGGTGCTGGCCCGGCACGGCTGCCAGGCTGTGCTGCGGGCCACCTACCAGGACTCCACCGGCACGTTCGCGGTCACCGTCGGGGTCGCCGTGCTGCCCAGCCTGAGCCAGGCCAGCGGCTCCGGGCACGGGCTGCCGCGGGGCAGCGGAGTGCGCGCGGTCCGGTTCGGCCACACCCTGGTGGCCGGCTTCGGCGACGCGGCCCGCCAGCTGTACGCGGCCACCGCGGCCGGGCCGTACCTCATCATGTCCACGGTCGGCTACGCGGATGGCCGGCACCACGTCCGGGAATCCGCCGATCCGTACGCCAAGGACGAGATGCTCAGCGTGGCCAACGGAATCTCAGCCTGGATCGGCGCCCGGATCGGCGCGATCCCACCGGCCCCGCACTGCCCAGGCGGACCAGCATGCTGAACGCCAATGCCCGCTGGCTGGGAGCCGGCCTGCTGGCGGCCGTCCTGACGGCCTGGTACCTGGCCGCGGCCGCCGTCCCGGCCAGTGCCGACACCGTGCGCAACGCGCAGCTATGGGTGCTCGACGCGGTCAGCGCGCCGCAGGCGTGGCAGCTGACCGAGGGCCAGGGCGCGACCGTGGCGGTGATCGACAGCGGCGTCAACCCGGCCGTGTCCGACCTGGCCGGGTCGGTCAGCACCGGCCCCGACCTGACCGGGGTGCACACTCCGCTGCGCAACCCGGACTGGGGCGTGCACGGCACCTGGATGGCCTCGCTCATCGCCGGGCACGGGCACGCCGGGGGCGGCAGCGGCATCATGGGCATCGCGCCGCGGTCCAGGGTGCTGTCCATCCGGGTGGTCACCGACCGGAAGGACCCCGGCTACACCGCGTACCAGCACGAGTCGGACAGCCGGGTGCAGAACGCGCTGGCCCAGGCCATCGGCTACGCGGTGGCGCACAAGGTCAGCGTGATCAGCATGTCGCTGGGCTATGGCCAGCCGAGCGCGGTGGTCCGGACCGCGCTGCAGCACGCGCTGGACCACGGCATCGTGGTGGTCGCCTCCTCCGGGAACTCGGGCGAATCCGTCGGCGCCCGCGCGATGGGCCAGGCGCCGTACTCGTTCCCGGCCGACTACCCCGGGGTGCTCGGCGTGGCCGCGGTGTCCCGCAGCGGCGCGCCTGCCGGTTTCTCCAGCGACAACCTGTCGGTCCAGGTGGCCGCGCCGGGCGTCAACGTGCCCGCGCAAGGCCGGGACGGGCAGTACTGGCTGGTCAGCGGGACCAGCCCGGCCTGCGCGCTGACCGCCGGGGTGGCCGCCCTGATCAAAGCCAGATACCCCAGCCTGGCGCCGGCCCTGGTGGTCCGGGCCATCACGTCCAGCACCCGCAACCGGCCGCGAGGCGGCTACGACGACAAGGTGGGCTTCGGCACGGTGGACGCGGCCGCCGCGCTGGCCGCGGCCGGCCGGCTGGCCGGCCACCTCCGGGCGGCTGGCGGTCTGCCGGTGAGCACGCACTTCGGCGGCGGCAGCGCGGCCGTGCCGGCGGTGCCGGTCCGGCCGCGCGGGGCCACCGGGCTGATCACCGCCGTGCTGGCCGGGCTGGGCTGCCTGGCGCTGGCCGGCCTGGCCGGGACCGCGCTGACCAGGCTGCGCCGCCCCGGCGGGCACGGCCAGCACGCCGCCATGCCCCGGCCCGCCGCACCCGCCTGGCCGGGTTCCCGGGTGCAGGCCAGCTGGCCGGACGCCGAGGAGCCGGGCTGACCCGGGACGCGGGCCAGCCGGGCCCGGGCACGCTGCCTGACTTCGCCAGCCAGGTCCTGGACGTCGCGGACCTGATCCCGCCCGGCCGGGTGATGTCCTACGGGGACGTGGCCGAGTACCTGGGCCAGGGCGGCCCGCGGCAGGTAGGCCGGGTGATGGCGCTGTGGGGTGGCAGCGCGCCGTGGTGGCGGGTGGTGCACGCGGACGGGTCGCTGCTGGCCGGGCATGAGCGGGCGGCGCTGGCCGCCTACCGGGCGGAAGGCACCCCGCTGCGGACGCCCCGGGCTGGTGGGCCGCCGCGCATCGACATGCACCTGGCCCGCTGGGACGGCCGGGACCCGCCCCCCGGCAAGCGAGCCGGATAAGCCGGCCCGGCCCGGCGAGTCGGCTGCGGATGTCGGTGCCCTCTGCTGGAATGCATGCTAAATGGACTACCAGCCAGGCGGTTACCGGCTCATGCGGCGGCCCGCGCCGCCGCCCGGCCCACTGCGCCTCGATGCCGCGCAGCAGGCCGTGGTCAGCCATCCAGGCGGCCCGCTGCTGGTACTGGCCGGGCCGGGCACCGGCAAGACCACCGCGATCGTGGAAGCGGTGGTGCAGCGGATCACTGAGCGGCAGATCGACCCGGAACGGGTGCTGGTGCTCACGTTCAGCCGCAAGGCCGCACAGGAACTGCGCGAGCGGATCACCACCCGGCTGCGGCGCACCACCCGGCAGCCACTCGCGCTGACCTTCCACAGCTACGCGTACGCGCTGGTCCGCCGGGAGTTCGTGCTGGCCGGTGACGCGCCGCCGACGCTGCTGTCCGGCCCGGAGCAGTTGCTGGAGGTGCGCCGCATGCTGCGCGCCGAAGGCGAGTCGGGTACCGGCCACTGGCCCGAGCAGCTCCGCCCCGCGCTGGCCACCCGGGGCTTCGCCACCGAGCTGCGCGACTTCCTGCTCCGCGCGGCCGAGCGCGGCCTGGACGGACGGGGGCTGGCCCGGCTGGGCCGGGCCCAGGGCCGCCCCGACTGGGTGGCGGCGGGCGGCTTCCTGGACCGGTACACCGCCCGGTTCGACCTGGCCCCGGTGCCTGCCTACGACTACGCCGAGATCGTCCGGATCGCCGCCGCGCTGCTCAGCCGGGCGGGCACCCGGGACCGGGAGCGCAAGGCCTACGACGTGGTGCTGGTGGACGAGTACCAGGACACCGACCCGGCCCAGGAAGCGCTGCTGCACGCACTGGCCGGGGACGGCCGGGAGCTGATCGCGGTCGGCGACCCGGATCAGTCCATCTACGCGTTCCGCGGTGCCGACGTCCGGGCCCTGATCGAGTTCCCCGAGCGGTTCCGCACCCCGGACGGCCAGCCCGCCCCGGTGATCGCGCTGCGCACCTGCCGCCGCAGCGGCCCGGTGCTGCTGGCCGCGTCGCGCCGGGTGGCCAGCCGGCTGCCGGTGGCGGCCGGCCTGTCGGCCGCCGCACCGCCAGCGCAGCCCGCGGCCGGCCGTG
>DATCUG010000444.1:0-6461 GCA_036567525.1 Streptosporangiaceae bacterium
GCTCGCGTTCCACATCAGCTGGAGCAGTTCGTCCTTGCTGGTCACGTGCCGGTACAGGGACATTGTGGTGAAGCCGAGCTCCTTGGCCACCCGGGCCATGGACACCGCCTCCAGGCCCTCGGCGTCGGCCACCCGCACGGCGGCATCCACGATGGCGTCCACCGACAGGCCCGGTTTCGGCCCGCGCCGCCCCCGCTCGCGCCGTCCCCACAGCAGGTCGAGCCCCGGCGGCAGCGGAACTGCTCCTGGCGTGTCCGCTGCCTTAGGTTGCTGTGCCACTCTTTTATTTTGCGCCGCCGGGCGTGCTATACCCGCCGAGCTTCCCTCGTCGCTCACTCGCTCGTTCCTCGCTCCTCGCTCCTCCGTCCAGTCGGCGGCGCACGCCCTTTGGCGCGGCTCCTTCCCCTCCTCGCTCGTTCCTCGCTCGTCGGTCCAGTCGAAACCTGTGCCGTCGGCTCCCTTGACTATAACTGTGTGCGGTGCATACAGTTCAGTGTATGTCATACACAGTTAATGCCCAGGGGATCTGCAAGTCGTTCGGCGGCCAGCGCGTGCTCGACCAGGTCGACCTGGCTGTCGAGACCGGCTCGGTGCTCGCGCTGCTCGGCCCGAACGGGGCAGGCAAGACCACGATGGTGCGCATCCTGGCCACGCTGCTCCGGCCGGACGCGGGCACGGCCAGCGTGGCCGGCCACGACCTGCTGGCCGACCCGGTCGCAGTCAAGCGGTCGATCAGCCTGACCGGCCAGTACGCGGCGGTGGACGACATGCTCACCGGGCAGGAGAACCTGGAGATGATGGCCCAGCTGCGGCATCTGCCCCGGCGCGAGGTGCGGGCCCGGGCCGCCCAGCTGCTGGCCGATTTCGACCTGCTGGACGCCCGTGATCGCCGGGTGGCGACCTACTCGGGCGGCATGAAACGTCGGCTCGACCTGGCCATCAGCATGGTCGAGCGGCCGGAGCTGCTGTTCCTGGACGAGCCGAGCACCGGGCTGGACCCGCGCAGCCGGGAACAGCTCTGGGGCACCGTCCGGCGGCTGGTGGACGACGGGGTCACGGTGCTGCTCACCACGCAGTACCTGGAGGAAGCCGACCAGCTCGCGGACACCGTCTGCCTGCTCGACCACGGCCGGATCGCCGCCCGGGGCACGCCGGACGAGCTCAAGGCGAGCCTGGGCACCGAGGTGATCCGGCTCCGCTTCGCCGACGACGCCAGCTACCAGCGGGTGGCCGCCGCGCTGACCACCACGCACACGGACAGCCGGCTGCGCACCGTGGAGGTGGCCACCGACGGCTCGGCGGCCGACGTGCTCCGGCTGCTCGGCTCGCTGGCCGCAGCCGGCACCCCCGCGCTCCAGGTGTCCGTGCTGCGGCCCAGCCTGGACGACGTTTTCCTGTCCCTGACCAGCATGGATCTGGCCAGTACCGAGGCGAAGGAGATGGCCCGATGAGCATGGCCGCGACAATCTCGGACTCCCGCGTGATGGTCACCCGCTGCGTGCGGCGCTCGCGGCGGGACCCGGAGGCGTTCTTCACCGCGCTCATGCTGCCGATCGTGCTGATGCTGCTGTTCGTCTACGTCTTCGGCGGCGCGATGAGCACCGGCGGTTCGTACGCGAACTACGTCGTGCCCGGCCTGATCGTGCTGTGCGCCGGGTTCGGCGCGGGCACCACCGCGGTCGCCGTGGCCACCGACATGAGCAACGGCATCGTGGACCGCTTCCGGTCCATGCCGATCAGCGGGCCGTCGGTGCTGACCGGGCACATCGCGGCCAGCCTGCTGCGCAACCTGATCGCCACCGCACTGGTGATCGGGGTCGGCCTGGCCGTCGGCTGGCGGCCGGATGCCTCGGTGGCCGGCTGGGCCGGGGCGGCCGGGATGATCGTGCTGTTCATCCTGGCGCTGTCCTGGCTGGCCGCCGCGGTCGGGCTGCTCGCCAGCAGTGCTGAAACGGCCAACGCGGTGACGTTCGTATTCATGTTCATTCCGTATGTGAGCACCGCGTTCGTCCCGGCGGCCACGATGCCTGGCTGGCTGCGCGGGTTCGCCGGGCACCAGCCGTTCACCCCGATCGTGGAGACAATGCGCGGGCTGTGGATGGGCCACACGTCCACCGGGGCGAGCGTGGGCTCACAAGCGTGGCTGGCCGTGCTCTACTGCGTGGCCATCCTGGTGGCGTCGGTGGCCGCCGCCTCCTGGCTGTTCCGCCACCGGGTCAGCCAGGCCGCGTGATACAGGGCCGCGGGGTGCTCACTGCACCCCGCGGCTTCCTGGTGTGACCAGGCCGCTTTCGTAGGCGAGCACGACGAGCTGGGCCCGGTCCCGGGCGTTCAGCTTGGTCATGATCCGGCTGACGTGGGTCTTGGACGTGAGCGGGCTGAGGAACAGCCGGCCCGCGATCTCGTCGTTGGACAGGCCCTCGGCCACCAGCGCCAGCACCTCACGTTCCCGGTCGGTCAGCCCGGTCAGGATCGCGTCGCTGGGCGGCGGCCGCTCCGGGCGGCTGGCCAGGTCCGTGATCAGCCGCCGGGTCACGCTCGGCGAGAGCAGCGCATCGCCGCGTGCCACCACCCGGACGGCTTGCAGCAGCTCGGCCGGCTCGGTGTCCTTGACCAGGAAGCCGCTGGCCCCGGCGCGCAGCGCCCGGTACACGTACTCGTCGGACTCGAACGTAGTCAGGATGATCACCTTGACGCCGGCCAGGTCCTCGTCGGCCGAGATGCGCCGGGTCGCTTCCAGGCCGTCCATCCCGGGCATCCGGATGTCCATCAGCACCACGTCGGCGCGCTCGGACCGGGCCAGCCGGACCGCCTGCTCGCCGTCGGTGGCCTCGCCGACCACCTTGAGGTCATCGGCCGCGTCGACCAGCACCCGGAAACCGGCCCGGATCAGCGCCTGGTCATCCGCGAGCACGACCCGGATCATGACCGCCTGCCTTCTTCGATCGGGGTGGGCGATGCGTCCTGCCCGTCATCTGGGGCCGGGACAGGCCCGGGCGGCAGCGGGAGCCGGGCGGCCACCCGGAACCCGCCGCCGGGAGCGGGGCCCGTCTCGACCGAACCACCGACGGCCGCGGCCCGCTCGCGCATCCCAGCCAGCCCATGCCCTCCGGTCCCGGCTCCGGCCGCAACGGGCTGGCCGAGACCGGTGTCGGTGACGCATATCTGCACCTCGTCGCCGGTGTAGCTGACCGCCACGGTGGCGGTGGCCGGGCCCGCGTGCCGGATCGTGTTGGTCAGCGACTCCTGGATGATCCGGTAGGCGGCCAGATCGGCCGCGGCGGGCAGCGGCACAGCCGTGCCGGTGACGGTGAGCGTCGTCTCCAGGCCGGCCCGGCGGGCCCCGGCGACCAGGTTGTCCAGCTGGGCCAGGCCCGGTGCAGGCTGGGTCGGGTCGGCGTCATCCGCCTGGCGCAGCACGTTCAGGATGGCCCGCAGCTCACGGAGCCCGTCCTTGCTCGCCACCTTGATCGCCTGCAGCGCCTCGGCGGCCACTTCCGGCCGGGTGGCCAGCACGTGCGCGGCCGACCCGGCCTGCACGTTGATGGTGGCCATCGTGTGCGCGACCACGTCGTGCAGTTCCCGCGCGATGCGCAGCCGTTCCTCCACCACCTCGCGGCGGGCGTCCTCCTTAGCCCGGTCCTGGATCGAGGCGACATAGGCGCGCCGGTTGGCCACCGCGATGCCGGCCAGCAGCGTCCCGATGATCATGCCCGGGATCAGGTAGAACCCGCCGCCGGTGATCTTGCCGAACGGGTTGGCCGCGGCGGTGGATGCCATCAGCACGGTCAGAGTGGCCAGCGCCAGCCCGGCCGCCCGCCATGCCGAGACCAGGGTGGCCATGCTATAGACCGCGATGGCCGGAGCCACCAGGGCGGCGCCGTTGACGTAGCCGAGCAGCGTGAAGATGCACACCGCGGCGGTGGAGATGCCGAGCACCGCGACCGGCCACTGGCGCCGCCAGATCAGCGCCAGGCAGGCCACCGCGACCAGGGCCAGCGCGCCGATCCCGGGATGCGGGATGGGGATGCCCCTGAACTGGATCTTGTCCGACGGCGAGGTGGGATGACCTTCACCGTAAGTGCCGCTGACCAGGACGACGGCCAGCCCGAGGGCGATGATGACATCCCTGGCCGGGGAGTTCACCCAGCGCCGCCACGCCGCCCGGACATGTTGCATGCCAGCAGCGTAAGCACGTTCCGGGCCGGAGTCGCCCCCCCAGAGTTGTCCGTCTGCTTACTCCCGGGGGAGTACGCCGGGCTGGCCTGCTCCAGGTGGGGTACCGGCAAGTGCCTGCTGGCGCCGGACGACCGGCCGGGGTGCCAGGCGGCACGCTGGCTGCGGCTGGTGGAACGACCACCGGCACCGCAATCCGGAGGTCACGATGACCGCGCTCACCAGTTTCGTACTCCGCCACAAGGCGCTGGTCGCCCTGTTCTGGGTGCTCGTCGCCGCGGCCGGTGTGGCCACCATCAGCGGCACCACGCACCGGATGACGAACACCTTCAGCATGCCGGGCCAGGCGTTCAAGGTGGACAACCAGATCGTCCGGGACTACGGCAACGGCGGCTCGCAGTCCCCCTACCTGCCGGTGATCACCGTCCCGGCCGGGCAGCGGGTCACCGACCCGGCCGTGGCCGCCGCCACCGGGCGCGCCTTCGCCGCGCTGGCCCGGGCCATCCCGGACGTGCGGATCGCCGACTACGCGACCACGCACAACCGGGCGTTCATCACCCGGGATGGCCGCAGCACGTTCGCGCTGGCCTTCACCGCGCAGGCCACCGGGTTCGGCGGAAACTCACTAGGCCCGGCTATCCAGCGCACGCTGACCGCCGCGGTGCCGGCCGGCTGGCACGTCGGGGTCACCGGCCAGCAGCTGCTGATGAACGGCAAGCCAGCGGCCAGCAAGGGCACCGGCGTGATGACCGAGGCGATGATCGGCGCGGTCGGCTCGCTGGCCATCCTGGCCCTGGTCTTCGCCAGCTTCCTGGCCGTGCTGCCCCTGCTCATCGGCGGCATCTCGGTGCTGGCCACGTTCCTGCTGGTCGGTGGGCTGACCGAGGTGACCGGGGTGAGCCAGATCGTCGAGTTCCTGATCGCGCTGATCGGGCTGGGCGTGGCCATCGACTACTCGCTGCTGGTGGTCAGCCGGTGGCGCGAGGAGCGGGCCGCGGGCCGGGACAACACGACCGCGGTAACCGAGGCGATGAACCACGCGGGCCGCGCGGTGGTGTTCTCCGGGCTGACCGTGGCCATCGGGCTGCTGTCCATGATCGTCCTGCCGGTGCCCATGCTGCGCAGCGTCGGCTACGGCGGCGTGCTGGTCCCGCTGGTCTCGGTGGCCGTGGCCATCACCCTGCTGCCGGTCATCCTGGCCACCGTGGGGCCACGGCTGGACTGGCCGCGGCTGCGCACCGAGCGCCGGCCCAGCCGGGTGTTCGCCGCCTGGGCCCGCCTGGTCTACCGGCACCGCTGGGCGGCCGCCCTGGCCGGCCTGGGCATCATGGCCGCGCTGATGCTGCCCGCGCTGTCCCTGCACCTCGGCGAGCCGGGCAGCTCAGCCCAGGCCACCAGCGGGCCCGCGCACAGCACGCTGACCACGCTGACCAGGGGCGGCGTCCCGGCCGGCGTGATCACCCCGGCCGAGGTGCTGACCTCCGGTGCCCCGGGCCAGGTGGCTGCCGCGGCGGCGCGGGTGCCCGGCGTGTACGCCGCCGTGGCGCCCAGCACGCCCGACTATCACCGCGATGGCACGGCCATCGTCACCGTGCTGCCGACCGCCGACAGCGGCGTGCCCGCGGGCCAGGCCACAGTCAGCGGACTGGAGCACAGCCTGCTGGGCACCCCGCACGTGCTCGGGGTGGGCGGCGACGGCGCGTCGCTGATCGACTTCGATCACGCGGTGTACGGCGACTTCCCGCTCATGCTGGCGATCATCGGGGTGGCCACGTTCCTGCTGCTCACCCGGGCCTTCCGCTCGGTGCTGCTGGCCGCCAAGGCCGTCGTGTTCAACCTGATCTCGCTGGCCGCCGCGTACGGCGTGCTCACCTGGGTGTGGCAGGACGGCCACGGCTCGAACGCGGTGTGGGGCATCCCGGCCACCGGCGCGATCACGATGTGGGTGCCGCTGATGGTGTTCGCGTTCCTGTTCGGCCTGTCCATGGACTACGAGGTGTTCATCCTCAGCCGGATCCGGGAGGCGTATGACACCAGCGGTGACGCCCGGCACGCAGTCATCGAGGGCCTGGGCCGCACCGGCCGCCTGGTCACCAGCGCGGCGGCCATCCTGATGCTCAGCTTCCTGTCCATGTCCACCGGGCCGCAGACCGACCTGAAGATCCTGGCCACTGGGCTCGGCGCCGGCATCCTGATCGACGCGGTGGTGGTCCGCTGCCTGCTGGTCCCGGCGCTGGTCGCGCTGTTCGGCTGGGCCAACTGGTGGCTGCCGTCGCCACTGGCCC
>DATCUG010000445.1:0-2107 GCA_036567525.1 Streptosporangiaceae bacterium
GGCGGCCGCCGACCCGGAGCGGGGTGAGCTGCGCATCGCCGCGGTCACGACGGCGGCCGAGCAGATCGTGCCCGGGCTGCTGGGCGGGTTCCGGTCCCGCCAGCCACGGATGGGCGTTCGGCTGGAGGCGGGGAACCGGGAACGCGTGCGGGCGCTGCTTGACCGGCATCAGGTGGATCTGGTGCTGGGTGGCCGCCCTGAGCCGGGCTGGGACGTGCAGGTGCTGGCCATCCGGCCGCACCAGCTCGTCGTGGTGGCCGCCCCGGCCCTAGCTTCCAGCGCCCCACCTGAGCCACAACTGGTGCCCTGGCTGGCCCGGCAGGCCTGGCTGCTGCGCGAGCCCGGCTCGGGCACCCGGGCCGCCACCGACGCGCTGCTCACCGAGCTGGACATCAGCCCGCCGGCGCTGATGGTCGGCTCCAACGGCGCCATCCGCGGCTCGGCCAGCGTGGGACTGGGCGTCACCCTGGTGTCCCGGGACGCGGTGGCCGCCGAGCTGGCCGACGGCCGGCTCAGCGAGCTGCCGGTGCCGGGCACGCCGCTGCACCGCGACTGGTACCTGGTCGCCCACCCCGGCCCGCTGCCGCCCACCGCGGGCAGGCTGCTCGAGCACGTGCTCAGCCACGGCGGCTTCCGGCCGCCGACTGTTAACCCAGAGCTTTAGAGTCAGCGCCAAACTCTCAATAGACGCATGTCAGCCCGGCTGGCAGGGTGAAAGCACCAGGCACCTGCCGCCGGAGGGAACCATGGAACGCTGGAACGCGGGCGTGATCCCGTACGCCCAGATGGGCTACTACGCGCCGGACTACGTGCCCAAGGACACCGACGTGCTGGCCGCGTTCCGGATCACCCCGCAGCCCGGGGTGCCGCCCGAGGAGGCCGGCGCGGCGGTGGCCGGCGAGTCGTCCACCGCCACCTGGACCGTGGTGTGGACCGACCGGCTCACCGCCTACGAGCACTACCAGGCCAAGTGCTACCGGGTCGACCCGGTGCCCGGCCGGGACGGCGAGTACATCGCGGCCATCGCGTACGACATCGACCTGTTCGAGGAAGGCTCGATCGCCAACCTGACCTCGTCCATCATCGGCAACGTGTTCGGCTTCAAGGCACTGCGCGCGCTGCGCCTGGAAGACATGCGGATCCCGCTGGCCTACGTGAAGACGTTCCAGGGCCCGCCGCACGGCATCGTGATGGAACGCGAGTACCTGAACAAGTACGGCCGCCCGCTGCTCGGCGCGACGACCAAGCCCAAGCTGGGCCTGTCCGCGCGGAACTACGGCCGGGTGGTGTACGAGGCGCTGCGCGGCGGGCTCGACTTCACCAAGGACGACGAGAACATCAACTCGCAGCCGTTCATGCGCTGGCGGGACCGGTACCTGTTCACGATGGAGGCGGTGCACCGGGCCGAGGAGCGCACCGGCGAGATCAAGGGCCACTACCTGAACGTGACCGCGGCCACCATGGAGGACATGTACGAGCGGGCCGAGTTCGCCCGGGAACTGGGCAGCGTGATCATCATGGCCGACCTGACCGTGGGCTACACCGCGCTGCAGTCGCTGTCCCGGTGGGCCCGCCGCAGCGGGGTCATCCTGCACCTGCACCGGGCCGGCCACGGCACCTACACCCGGCAGAAGACGCACGGGGTCAGCTTCCGGGTCATCGCCAAGTGGTGCCGGCTGATCGGCGTGGACCACCTGCACGCCGGCACGGTGGTCGGCAAGCTGGAAGGCGACCCGGCCATGGTGCGCGGCTACTACGACACGCTGCGCGGCGCCCAGGTGCCTGCCGACCTGGGCCGCGGCCTGTACTTCGACCAGGACTGGGGATCGCTGCCTGGCACCATGCCGGTCGCCTCGGGCGGCATCCACGCGGCCCAGATGCCGCAACTGCTCGGCTATCTCGGCGAGGACGTGGTGCTCCAGTTCGGCGGCGGCACCATCGGCCACCCGATGGGCATCGCGGCCGGCGCCACCGCCAACCGGGTGGCCCTGGAGGCAATGATCAAGGCCAGGAACGAGGGCCGCGACCTGATGGCCGAGGGGACTGACATCCTGCGAGCGGCGGCCAAGCGCAGCCGGGAACTCGACATGGCCCTGTCCACCTGGGG
>DATCUG010000446.1:0-2767 GCA_036567525.1 Streptosporangiaceae bacterium
GCAGCGGGCCGCTGGCCGGCAGCGGCGCGGACGGCCCGGACCTGGACGACATGGTGGTGGTGCTGACCGTCAGCCAGGCCAAGGGGCTGGAGTTCGATTCGGTACTGATCGTGGACCCGGCCCAGATCCTGGCCGACTCCCCACACGGGCTGAGCGAGCTGTACGTGGCGCTGACCCGGGCCACCCAGCGGCTGGGTGTGCTGCACCCGGGACCGCTGCCCGAGGTGCTGTCCCGGCTCGAATCCCGGTGAGCCCGGCCGGCTGGCCGGCCGCCCGGGCGGTCAGCGGCGGCCCAGGAACCGGCTGATCGCCTGCACCGCGCGGCCGAAGTCAGTGCCGAACGGGTTCTCCTGCACCACATAGGTCCAGGTGGCGCTGGGCCGTTTCAGCCCGGCCCCGGCCAGGTCAGCCCCGTCCTCGGTGATCTTGGCGGCCTGGAAGGCGGCCGCCGCCCGCTCGCTGACGTCGGCGGTGAACCGGCTGAACAGCTCGGTCAGCTCCCGGTTGAACTCCTGCACCGGGATGAGCGAGCCGCCGAACGGGTTGCTGCTGTGCCCCAGCGCGCGCAGGTGAATCCCCTCGCGCACGTCGGCCGCCTGGGCCAGGTGTTCCGACCAGGCCTGGTCCAGGCAGGACAGGGTGATCTGGCGGGCCGCCTGGATCAGTACCTCGTCCGGCACACCGGCCTCGCGCAGCTCCGCGACCCGGTCCGGGCTGGACGTCTCCAGGTCGCGCAGCGCGGCATCGGAGCTCAGCACCTGGTCGCGGTAATCCAGCACGGCGCGCCGCTGGTCTTCGATCAGCACGTTGTACCGCCAGGTGTCCCGGTGGATCTGCAGCGCGGTGCCCTCGGCCACCCGCTGGGCGTGGCCCACCGTCCAGTGCGCCCTGGCGTCGGCCACCAGGCCGTCCGGGTCCACCTCGGCGGCCTTGGCCGCATCCGGTGCGCACGTGGTGATCAGCTCGTCTTCCATGCTGAGGAAGAACACCGAACCGCCTGGGTCGCCCTGGCGGCCGGCCCGGCCGCGGAGCTGGTCATCGAGCCGGCTGCTGGCGTGCCGGCCCACCCCGATCACCAGCAGCCCGCCCAGCCCGGCCACCTCACCGTGGTCGCCGGACGTCCCGCCCAGCCGGATGTCGGTGCCCCGCCCGGCCATCTGGGTGGACACGGTGATCGCGCCGGCCGCGCCGGCCTCGGCCACGATCGCGGCCTCCTCGGCGTCATTCTTGGCGTTCAGTACCACGCAGGGCAGCCCGGCCAGCACCAGCCGGGCGGCCAGCCGCTCGGATTCGGCCACATCGAGCGTGCCGAGCAGGACCGGGCGGCCGGCCTCATGCGCCGCCGCCACCTCGGCCACCACCGCGGCTTCCTTCTGCTCCGCCCGCTGGTACAGCCGGTCCGGCTCGTCGTCCCGGATGCAGGGCCGGTTCGGCTCGATGACCGCGACCTCCAGCCCGTAGAACTCGCGGAGCTGCTCGCCGACCGCGAGCGCGGTGCCGGTCATCCCGCAGCGCACCGGGTACCGCCGGACCAGGGCCTGGATGGTGATGCTGTCCAGGATCTCGCCGCTCTCGGTGGCCCGCAGGCCCTCCTTGGCCTCCACCGCAGCCTGCAGGCCGTCCGGCCAGCGCTGCAGCCGGGCCACCCGGCCGCGGGACGCGCTGACCAGCTGGATCCGGCCGTCCCGGACGATGTAGTCCACGTCCCGCTGCAGCAGGGCCTGGGCGTGCAGCGCGACGTTGAGCTGGGTCAGCGCGTCCAGGTTGTCCGCCGCGTACAGATCGATGCCGCCCAGCGCCTGTTCCGCGATCCGCGCGCCCGAATCAGTCAGGAAGACGTTGCGCCGCTCGTCGTCCACTTCGTAGTGCAGCCGGGGCAGCAGCCGCCCGGCGATCAAGGCCATGTCCTGTACCGGATCGGTGTCGCCCACCGAGCCGGCCAGCACCAGCGGGATCAGCGCCTCGTCGACCAGCACCGAGTCCGCCTCGTCGATCAGCACCACATCCGGGGCCGCCGTCACCAGGTCCCCGGTGGCCACGGCCAGCCGGTCGCGGAGCACGTCGAAGCCGATCTCGTTGGCCGAGGCGTAGCAGATGTCCGCGGCGTAGGCCTGCCGCCGCTGCTCCGGCGGGCTGCCCTGGCCGATCCAGCCGACGGTCACGCCGAGCAGGTCGTAGACCGGGCGCATCCATTCCGCGTCCCGGCGGGCCAGGTAGTCGTTGACCGACATGACGTGCACCTGGTGCCCGCGGTGAACGTAACCGGCCGCGGCCAGCGCGCCGGACAGCGTCTTGCCCTCACCGGTGGCCATCTCGGCGACCTGCCCGGACAGCAGGGCCAGGGTGCCGAGCAGCTGCACGTCGAATGGCCGCTCGCCGAGCCCGCGGCGGGCCGCCTCCCGGCCGGCCGCGCAGATGCCCACGTCGTCGGTGGTGTCCTTGGCCAGCGCGGTCAGCTCGGCGTCGGTCAGCTCGGCCAGGGCCGCCTCCCGCGCGGCGATGTCCGGCAGCAGCGCCTGGTAGCCGGCCAGGCTGGCCGAGCCAGGTTTCTGCAGGAATCGCCGCACCCGGGCGCGCAGCCCGCTCACCGGCAGCACCGGCCATGCCCAGGAACAGTCATGTCCTGACTCTAGGGCGCGGGCGGGGGTGGGCTGGCTCGGTACCGGGCGAGCGGGGGGTGCGGGCGCCCGGGCGGAGTGGGCTGACTCGGTACCGGGCGTACGGGGGTGCGGGCGCCCGGGCGGGGTGGGCTGACTCGGTACCGGGC
>DATCUG010000447.1:0-4313 GCA_036567525.1 Streptosporangiaceae bacterium
GTCAGTAGCGGCCGGGCGGCCGAACGCGGGGGGCGGGCTGGCCACCAGGACGGCCGGGCTGGGCTCCGGGCCGGCCGGGCTCGCTTCGCCGCCCGGCGTGAGCTGGCAGGCGGCCCGCAGCGCCCGGACGAAGTCGAGGCAGCGCTGATAGCGGGCGCTGGGGGACTTGGCCAGCGCCTGCGTCATCACCTGGTTCACCGCGGGCGGCAGATCCGGCCGGCGAGCGGTGAGCGGCGGCGGCGGCTCGGATAGCTGGGCCCACAGCACGGCCAGGCTCTGATCCCGGTTGAACGGCGGAGCGCCGGCCAGCATCTCGAACGTGGCACAGGCCAGCGCGTACAGGTCGGCCCGGCCGTCCACCGGGCGGTTCTCGATCTGTTCCGGGGCGGCGTAGTCGAGCGTGCCGACCAGCTGGCCGGTGGCGGTCAGGGCCACCCCGGCCAGCGCCTTCTTGCTTAACCCGAAGTCGGACAGGTAGACGTGCTCGGCGTGCGGGCCGCTGCTCCGGTCGCGCAGCATGTTGGCTGGCTTGACGTCCCGGTGCACCAGGCCCCGATCGTGCGCGGTGTCCAGCGCGGAGGCCACCTGGGCGGCGATGTCCACCGCCCGCCAGGCGGGCAGCGGGCCTTCGGCGTCGAGCAGCCTGCGCACGTCCGCGCCGGCCACATAGCGCATCGCGATGAACAGCACGCCGTCCGCCTCGCCCGCCGCGAAGACCGGGATGATGTGCGGGTGGTCCACCGCCGCGGCCGCCTTCGACTCGCGGATGAAGCGCTGCTGGAACTCGCTGTCCTCGGCCAGCGCCGGATCGAGGATCTTGAGCGCCACCTGGCGGTCGAGCTGCAGGTCATAGGCGCGGTAGACGACCGCCATGCCACCGCGGCCGATCTGCTCGTCGAGCCGGTACCCGGCGACCCGGGCGCCAGCCGCGAACCCGGCGGCTGGCCAAGGGCTCTCGTCGCTCACCGCGCCTCCGTCGCTCGCCGTTCCGGTTCCCGGCCCGATGACGTTTCCTCCCGGATCGTGCCTTGGCCGCCCTTTTTGTACTCCGGGCAGGCACGCTGGGGATGGAGATTCAGTTTCGGGCTTTCCGGGACAAGAGCGCTCATGCTAGCCGCAACCGCTGTGAAACCCCCGCAGGTCCGGATACTGGCCGCCCCTATATTACCGTCAGTTGAATCGCCTTAGACTGGGCAAATGAACGAGCGTCTCGTCTCGCCGCCGGATGCCCCGGCGCTCGTAGTCAAGACTCAGGGCACCGACCAGACATTGCGCGCGGGCGCGCAGTACCGGGTGGGCCGGGACCCTGAGTCGGACATTGTGGTCACCGATTCCCGGGTCTCCTGGCGGCACGCCGTGCTCCGGGCCGACGGCAACTGCTGGCTCCTGGAGGACAACGGGAGCACCAACGGGACGTTCCTCGGCACCCGCCGGGTGGGCCGGGTGGAGATCACCCAGAACTGTGTGCTGCGGCTCGGCCACCCCGATGACGGGCCGGTCATGATGCTGGCCGTGACCCGGCCCACGTCGGTCCCGGCCAGTCCTGGGCAGAGCAGCGTGGACCGTCGCCCGACCGCGGTAATGCGCGCGCCCACCCGGCGGCTGCGTATCGGCCGGGCGCCCAGCAATGACCTGGTCGTTCCGGACCTTAGCGTTTCACGTGAGCATGCGGAACTGCGCAACCTCGGTAGCGGACGGTATGAAATCGCCGATTTGGGCAGCCATAACGGGACTTTTGTAAATGGCCGGCGGATCGACCAGGCGACCACGGTTACTGAGCGGGACCTGATCGGCATCGGCCGGGCCACGTTCCGCCTGGTCGGCGACGAGCTGCGGGAATTCATCGACGAGGGCGACGTCTCGCTGGTCGCCCAGGAGCTCACCGTCCGGCTGTCCAGCGGCAAGGTGCTGCTGGACCGGGTCAGCTTCCCGATCGGCGAGCGCAGCCTGGTCGGCATCATCGGCCCCAGCGGCGCCGGGAAGAGCACGCTGCTCGGCGCGCTGACCGGGATGCGGCCGGCCACCGAGGGCGCGGTGCTGTACGACAGCCGGGACCTGTACACGCACTACGCGGAGCTGCGGCACCGGATTGGCCTGGTGCCGCAGGACAACATCTTGCACACCCAGCTGTCCGCGCAGCGGTCGCTGGGTTACGCGGCCGAGTTGCGGTTCCCCGGGGACACGTCCAGGGCGGAACGGCGTAACCGGGTCACCGAGGTCATCGACGAGCTCGGGCTGAAGAAGCACGCGCAGACCCGGGCCGGCGCGCTGTCCGGCGGCCAGCAGAAGCGGGTCAACGTGGCCCTGGAACTGCTGACCAAGCCGTCCCTGCTGTTCCTGGACGAGCCCACCTCCGGCCTGGACCCCGGGCTGGACAAGTCGGTCATGGAGATGATGAGCCGGCTGGCCAAGGACGGCCGGACGGTGATCGTGGTCACGCACAGCGTGGCTAACCTGGACATCTGCGACCGGCTGCTGGTGCTGGCGGCCGGCGGCAAGGTGGCCTTCTACGGGCCGCCCGCGGACGGGCTGCGGCACTTCCAGAAGCCGGGCTGGGCCGAGGTGTTCCAGGCGTTCGAGGCGGAGCCGGACCGGGACTGGCAGGCCGAGTTCCGCAACTCGCATTACTACGCCGAGTACGTGGCGACCGGGCTGTCCGGCCCACTGCCGGCCCAGGCCCGGGACCGTTCGCCGGCCCCGCCGCCCCCGCCGCGCAGCCGGGGCCGTCTCGGCCAGCTTTCCACGCTGTGCCGGCGGTACGTGGCGGTCATCGCGTCGGACCGCAACTTCCTGATCATGCTGGCCGTGCTGCCCGTCGTGCTGGGCGCGCTGATCCTGGCCATGGGCCGTACCGCGCCGCAAGGGCTGGCCGGGCACGACAACACCGGGGCGCAGTCTGTGCTACTCACCCTGGTCATCTGCGCCTGCCTGGCCGGGTCGACCAACTCGGTGCGCGAGCTGGTCAAGGAACGCGCCATCTACGAGCGCGAACGGGCGGCCGGCCTATCGTCCGGCGCCTACCTGTGGTCCAAGCTCATCGTGCTCGGGGTGCTCACCGCCGTGCAGGCGGCCGTGCTGGTGCTGATCGGCCTGGCCGGCCTGAAAATGCCGGCCACCGGCGCGCTGCTGCAGTCCGCTCCGCTGGCCGAAATTATCGTGGCCATCGCGTTGCTCGCGGTCGCCTCGATGACGCTCGGCCTGCTGGTGTCGGCCATCGTGAACACCTCAGAGAAGACCATGCCGTTCCTGGTGCTGTCGGTGATGGCGCAGGTCATCCTGTGCGGCGGATTGCTGGCCCTGCCGGTCGGGCTGGCCCAGATCTCCTTCCTGACGCCCGCCCGATGGGGGTTCGCCGCGACCGCATCCACGGTCGACTTCAACAACATCATTCCGCCCGGTTCGTTCAAGCCGGAATGGATCTGGAACCACACGAGCGCCGCCTGGCTGACCGACATGGCTGGGTTGGCCGTGCTCGCCCTGCTGTTCCTGATCATTGCCTGGTGGCGGCTGGTCCGGCTCAGCCCCGGGCGAAAGCGGCGCTGACCGGGCGTCCGTTATGCGGTCCACCCGGCCGGGTGAAACGATCTCCAGATGACTACCCCCGCGCGGATGCCTCGGTCCCGGCCTGCCCGGCCGCCGGACCAGGCGGCCGCGGGGCCGGGGCTGGTCGTCGAGGACCAGCCGACCCGGCGCATCCGGCGGCCGGTCGACGCGCTGCGCTGCTTGGCCGACCTGTTCTGGATTGCGGTGCTGGTGGGGGCGGGCCTGGCTGCCCGGGCCACCACCCAGGGAGTCGAAACCGACCTGGTGGACCTCAGCCGACGGCTCCAGGACGTCGTGCTGCCCACGCTCCGAGGGCTGTCCCTATTCGGCCTGCTGGCCTTCACGGTGGCGCTGGCCGCCCGGCAACTGGTCCGCCGCCAGAGCCGCCGGCTGGCCGAGGCGGTCGCCACGGGAGCGGGCACGATCGGCCTGGTGCTACTGGCCGACCTGGTGCTGCGCAGCAACCTCGCGTTCGCTGGGACGCTGTACCGGGGAATCGCGATGGCCCCGCCGGGCCCGAGCGGCTTCGCTCCGCTCGACGCACCGCTGGCCGGCCTGGTCGCATTCACCACCATCATCGACCTGAGCGGGCGGACCCGGTGGCGGGTGGCGCTATGGCTGACTGTTGGCGTTTACCTGGTGACCAGCCTGGCCGACCTGCGCACCTCGATTCTCTCGGTGCTGATCACCTTGCTGGTCGGCCGGGTCATCGCGCTGGCCGTGCGGTATGTGGCCGGGTCCCCGTCGCAGCGGCCGTCGGCCGAGGCCAT
>DATCUG010000448.1:0-5249 GCA_036567525.1 Streptosporangiaceae bacterium
GGCTGGCCGCGGCCGGTCCGGTGGCTGCCGGTCCGGTGGCTGGCGGTCCGGTTCCTGGCGGTCCGGTGCCCGGCGGTCCGCGGCGAAGTTGCCGTTGGAGTTCCACCAGCCGAACGCGTCGCCCGGCACCGGCGGGCTGTCCGGGGCCCGGGACGGCGCCGGGTCCGGTGCCGTCAGCGGGTCGCGCAGCGGATCTGGCCGACTGGCGGACCGCTGGCCGGCCGAAGCCGCGCCGGGACTCAGGTAGGGCCCGGACCGGAGCGGCTGTTCCGAGCGCGGGAGATACGGGTCCGGCGGCCCGGGTTTGGCCCGCCGCGGCCGGTACTCGCCAGGCTTGGCTGGATACGCATCAACGGCTCGTGTCCAGATACCGGATTCCGGCTGGCCTCTTTCATCACCCACGTCGCGGCTCCCTCCCTGACAAGGGGGACGCAGCGCCCGGGTCTGAGGTTTACGGGCATAATCAATATTGAGTTCGGCAGGTCAGCGCGATGTGCCGATAATCGGTCATGCTGCTGACCATCACGAGCACCGAGGTGCCCGCGACCGACCTGGGATTCCTGCTGCACAAGCATCCCAGCCGGGTGCAGTCGTTCCCGGTGTCGGCCGGCCAGGCGCACGTGTTCTACCCGGAGGCGACCGACGAACGGTGCACGGCCGCGCTGCTGCTCGAGGTGGACCCGGTCGGCCTGGCCCGCAAGCACCGGGGTGGCCAGCACGGCGGCGGACCGGACGGCTTCTCCCTGGCCGAGTACGTCAACGACCGCCCGTACGCGGCGTCCTCGATGCTGGCCGTGGCGTTGGGCAAAGTGTTCCGGACCGCGCTCAACGGGCGCTGCGACGCGCGGCCGGAACTGGCCACCCGCGCGCTGCCGCTGCAGATCGGGCTGCCCGCGCTGCCCTGCCGTGGCGGGCCGGACCTGGCCGGGCGGCTGCTCGGGCCGCTGGGCTGGACGGTGCGGGCCGAGCCGGTGCCGCTGGACCCGGAGCTGCCGCAGTGGGGTGACTCGGCCTACCTCAGCGTGCGGCTGACCGGGCGGCTGCGGCTGGCCGACGCGCTCAGCCAGCTGTATGTGCTGCTGCCGGTGCTGGACGACAGCAAGCACTACTGGGTGGTGGACGCCGAGGTGGACAAGCTGATCCGGGCGGGCAGCGGATGGCTGGCCCAGCACCCGGAGCGGGACCTGATCACCCGCCGGTACCTGGCGCACCGCAAGCGGCTGGTGCTCACCGCCGTCGGCCGGCTGGCCGAAGTGGACGACACCGAACCGGAAGCGCTGGACAACGCGGTACCGGACGACGAGCCCGGCGCGGCGCCACCGCCGATGGCCGAGCAGCGCCGGGCGACGGTGCTGGCCCTACTGCGTGAGCGCGGCGCGGGCACGGTGGCCGACCTGGGCTGTGGTGAGGGCACGCTGGTCGGGCAGCTGCTCCGGGAGCCCACGGTGCGCCAGGTGCTCGGCGTGGACGTGTCGCACCGGGCGCTGGAGCAGGCCGCGCGGCGGCTGCACCTGGACACTATGCCGGACCGGCAGCGGGACCGGGTCAGCTTGCTGCAGTCCTCGCTGACCTACGCGGACGACCGGCTGACCGGGCTGGACGCGGCGGTACTGATGGAGGTGATCGAGCACATCGACCCGCCCCGGCTGGCCGCGGTGGAACAGGCCGTGTTCGGCTACGCGCGGCCCGGCGCGGTCCTGGTCACCACGCCGAACGCAGAGCACAACGTGCGGTTCGCAGGGTTGGCCCCGGGCGAGCTGCGGCACCCGGACCACCGGTTCGAGTGGACCCGGGCGCAGTTCCGGGACTGGGCGGACGGGGTGGCGGCCCGGCGTGGCTACCAGGTCAGCTACCGTCCGGTGGGGCCCGACGACCCCGAGGTCGGCCCGCCGACCCAGCTGGCGGTGTTCACCCGTGACTGACTACCGCATCCCCGAGCTGTCCCTGGTCGTGCTGGTCGGCGTGTCCGGGTCGGGCAAGTCCACGTTCGCCGCGCAGCACTTCGGCCGGTTCGAGGTCATCTCCAGCGACTTCTGCCGCGGCCTGGTGGCCGGTGACGAGAACGACCAGGCCGCCACCAGGGACGCGTTCGACGTGCTCAGCTACATCGCGGGCAAGCGGCTGGCCGCGGGCCGGCTGACCGTGATCGACGCGACCAGCGTGCAGGCCGACGCGCGCAAGCCGCTCATCGAACTGGCCCGCGCGCACGATGTGCTGCCGGTCGCCATCGTGCTGGACGTGCCGGAGAAGATCTGCGTGCAGCGGAACGCCAGCCGGGCCGACCGGTCGTTCCGCGGCCAGGTCATTCACCGGCAGCACGAGCAGCTGCGCCGGTCGGTGCGCTCGCTCAGCCGGGAAGGGTTCCGCGTGGTGCACGTGCTGCGCGGCGTGGACGAGGTGGCCGCGGCCAGCATCGTGCGGCACCGGCTGCTGACCGACTACACCGACCGGGCCGGGCCGTTCGACGTGATCGGCGACGTGCACGGCTGCCGGGCCGAACTGGAGGCGCTGCTGGGCCGGCTCGGCTACCAGATCACCTGCGATGCGGCCGGGCGGCCGGCCGGTGCGGTGCCGCCGCCTGGCCGGACCGCGGTGTTCCTGGGCGACCTGGTGGACCGCGGCCCGGATTCGCCCGGCGTGCTCCGGCTGGTCATGGGCATGGTGGCGGCCGGGCAGGCGCTGGCCGTGCCGGGCAACCATGAGAACAAGCTGATCCGGGCCCTGTCCGGGAAGAACGTTCAGGTCAGCCACGGGCTGGCCGGGACACTGAGCCAGCTGGCCGGCGAGGACGAGGCGTTCCGCCGCCAGGTGGCCGAGTTCTGCCGCGGGCTGGTGTCGCACCTGGTGCTGGACGGCGGCCGGCTGGTGGTCGCGCACGCCGGGCTGAAAGAGGCGTATCACGGCCGGGCGTCCGGGCGGGTGCGCAGCTTCGCGCTGTACGGCGACACCACCGGGGAGACCGACGAGTACGGGCTGCCGGTGCGCTACCCGTGGGCGGCCGACTACCGGGGCCGGGCCATGGTGCTGTACGGGCACACCCCGGTACCCGAGCCGGAGTGGGTGAACAACACGCTCTGCCTGGACACCGGATGCGTGTTCGGCGGGCGGCTGACCGCGCTGCGCTACCCGGAGCGGGAGATCGTCTCGGTGCCCGCCGAGAAAGTCTGGTACGAGCCGGCCAGGCCGCTGGTGGCCCCGGCGCCCGCGCGGGACCCGGGCATCCTCTACCTCAGCGATGTGCTCGGCAAGCGGGTCATCGAGACCAGCACGGCCGGGCGGATCACGGTCCGGGAGGAGAACGCGGCCGGGGCGCTGGAGGTGATGAGCCGGTTCGCGGTCGATCCGCGCTGGCTGCTCTACCTGCCACCGACCATGGCGCCGTGCGCCACCTCGGCCGAGCCCGGCCTGCTCGAGCACCCGGCCGAGGCGTTCGCGGCCTACGCGGCGGACGGCATCGCCGACGTCATTTGTGAAGAAAAGCACATGGGCTCGCGGGCCATCGTGCTGGCCTGCCGGGACGGCCGGCCGGCCGGTTCGCCGGGACCGGTGGGCTGCCCGGCGCGGTGTACACCCGGACCGGGCGGCCGTTCTTCGCCGCGGCGCAGACGGCTGACCTGCTGGCGGCAGTGCGGTCGGCGGTGACCGCGGCCGGGCTGTGGGATGAGCTGGATACCAGCTGGCTGCTGCTGGACTGCGAGCTGATGCCCTGGTCGGTGAAGGCGGAGCCGTTGCTCCGGCAGCAGTACGCGGCGGTCGGCGCGGCCGCCCGGGCCGCGCTGCCCGTGGCGGCCAGCCTGCTGGCCCAGGCCCAGGAACGCGGGCTGGACGTGGCCGGCCTGGCCAGCCGGACCGCGGCTCGGCTGACCGGTGCGGAGATGTTCAGCGCCGCCTACCGGCGGTACTGCTGGCCGGTGCTCGGTCTGGATGGGCTGCGGCTGGCCCCGTTCCAGCTACTGGCCACCGAGCGGGACACCTATTACTGCCGGGAGCACGGCTGGCACCTGGCCCTGGCCGGGCGGCTGGCCGACGCCGCGCCCGGGCTGATCCAGCCCACCCGCAGCCTGCTGGTGGACACCACCGACCCGGACTCGGTGGCGGCCGGGACCGCCTGGTGGTCGGAGCTGACCGGAGCCGGCGGCGAGGGCATGGTGGTCAAGCCCGCCGCCAACTGGGTCCGCCCGGAGCGGGTACAACCAGGCATCAAGGTGCGCGGGCCGGACTACCTGCGGATCATCTACGGCCCGGACTACCTGCTGCCGGAGAACCTGGCCCGGCTGCGGGACCGCAACCTGGGCCGGAAGCGATCGCTGGCGCTGCGTGAGTATGCGTTGGGTATCGAGGCGCTGGACCGGGTGGTCAGCGGAGAGCCGCTGTGGCGGGTGCACGAGGCGGTGTTCGGCGTGCTGGCGCTGGAGTCGGAGCCGGTTGACCCGCGGCTGTGAGCGCAGCCGCGCGGTAAGCTCAGCCGGCCCAGGCGGAACGCGCGCAGCCGCCACCAGCGCGGCGGGGCCCAGCGCGAGCAGCCGCACAGCGCGCACTCGGTACCGCGCCGGTAGTGGGAGTGCGCGTCCCGGTCATGGCCGCACCGGCATCGCGGTGGTTGACGCTGCCGTTTCATCGCTTGCCTGCCGGGCCGTCGGAACTCCGCTGGAGTTGTCTGCCAAGTCGGTCCTTTGCTCGATCATGCGGCAACGAAAGCAAATGTGGAAGGGCGCCGCAGCGGCACCAGGCACCGAATCGCCTTACCCACCAGGGGTTGCCGGGCAGCCGCCGGGGGAATTCACCCGTCTGGAGCGGAACTGATCCGGGGCGTCAGTTGTTATCGTTCAGTGGGGGTGTGTATGCGAGGCGTGAGGGGCGCACTGAGCAGATGGCTGGGATGACCAGCAAACTGACCAGACTGCTGGTCGGAGTGGCCATGGGGGCGGGCGCGGCAGGCGTGATCCTGGCTCTCGCTGGCGTGCACTCTCCGGTCCGCACCGGGCTGGTGGTCCTGTTCCTGGTGGTCGCGCCGACGGCCGCCATCGCCGGGCTGCTGCGCAGCTTCGATCCGTTCGCCCGGCTCATCCTGGCCGTGGTGACCACGCTCGCGGTGCTCTCTATCGTGGCCATGATCCTGCTGTCGGCGGGTCTGTGGTCGCCCATCGGCGAGTTGATCGGCGTCGCCGTGGTCACGGTGCTCTGCCTGGCCGCCCAGGTTCCGCCGGTCCGCGCCCGGGTGGCGGCCTGGGCCGGGCCACGCTGGCGGG
>DATCUG010000449.1:0-6836 GCA_036567525.1 Streptosporangiaceae bacterium
GGTCGAGATCGAGAAGGAGCGCTGATGCTGACCGCGACGGTTACCGGCAACGTGTGGGCCACCCGCCGGCTGGCCGAGATCCCCAAGGGCGCGTTCCTCGAGGTGGAGGCGGACGGGACCGGGCAGCGCCTGGTCGCGTTCGACGTGCTGGGCAGCGGCGTCGGCGAACGCGTCCTGGTCGCCCAGGGCTCGGTCGCCGCCGCCTGGTTCCCCGGCAAACCACCCCCAGTAGACGCCCTAATCATCGGCTCGGTGGATGAGCCGGCCGGAAACACATCGTGATCAACCGTTTGGTGTAGCTATAGCGACAGCAAACGGTTGATCACGAATCGCAGGACAGGAGAGGGATGTGGCGGATAACGCGATCGGGATGATCGAGACCAAGGGGTATGTGGCCGCGCTGGCCGCGGCGGACGCGATGGTCAAGGCGGCCAACGTGACCATCGTGGGCCGGGACCAGGTCGGCGACGGGCTGGTGGCGGTGACCATCGTCGGCGACGTCGGCGCGGTCAAGGCGGCCACCGAGGCCGGTGCGGAGACCGCGAGCAGCGTCGGCGAGCTGATCTCGGTGCACGTGATCCCGCGGCCGCACGCGGAGCTGGGCAAGAACTTCACCATCCGCGCCGAGTAGGGCGGTAGCTGCGTGGCAAGCGACCGAGTAGGCGGGCCGGCATGCCGCTGACCGCGCCGCCCGTGCCCGAGCTGCGGGTCCACCTGCTGGTCCAGGACCTGCAGCGGCAGTTCGCGGCGTACCTGGGCACGCCGACCCGGGCCCGCGGCTACCCGCCGATGGAGGGCGAGCACGCGCTGATCGTGGAGGTCGCCCCGGCGCTGGCCATCGAGCGGGTCACCGACCTGGCGCTGCGCGCGGTGCCCTCGGTGGAGCCGGGCATCCTGTTCGTCGAGCGGCAGTTCGGCGTGCTGGAGGTGCACGGCCGCGACCTGGCCGGGGTGGAGCAGGCCGGGCAGGCCATCCTGGCCGGGCTGCAGGCCAAAGCGGCCGACCAGTTGCGGCCGAGGGTGCTGTTCTGCGACGTGATCGAGGACATCACCGACCGGCAGGCCATCCTGATCAACCGGACCCGGGGCGGGTCGATGATCCTGCCCGGCGACGCGCTGCTGGTCTGCGAGGTAACCCCGGCGCTGTTCACCGCGCTGGCCGCCAACGAGGCGGAACGGGCCGCGCCCGGCGTGACGCTGGTCGACGTGTCGATGATCGGCGTGGCGGGCCGGATCTACCTGAGCGGCCCGGCCGGCCCGGTTACGAAGGCCCGGGACGCGATCACCGCGGTGCTGGACCAGGTGGAGGGCCGCGAGCAGCCATGAGCACCCACGACCTGTCCACCGGCGGCGATGTGCTGGACCGGGTCACCCGGTTCGCGCAGCGGGCCGCCCGGGCCTACGGCTGCGCGCCGGCCAGCACCGTCCGGCTGCTGAACGTGTCGGAGAACGCCACCTACCTGGTCGAGGACCCGGACCAGGGGCCGTGCATCCTGCGGGTACACCGGCTCGGCTACCACACCGAAGCCGAGATCGAGTCCGAGCTGGCCTGGATGGACGCGCTGCGCGCCGACGCCGGGGTGCGCACCCCGCGGGTGCTGCCCGCCCCGGACGGCCGGCGGGTGCTGGCCCTGCCGGACACCGGCGATCTGCGGCACTGCGTCCGGTTCGAGTACCTGGCCGGCACCGAGCCGGCCGACGACGACGCCGCGCACTTCGCCGAGCTGGGTGAGGTGACCGCGCGGATGCACCAGCACGCCCGGCAGTGGCCCCGGCCGTCCTGGTTCACCCGGTTCAGCTGGGACTACAACGCCGCGTTCGGCCGCGAGGCGCGCTGGGGGCGGTGGCAGGACGGCATCGGCGTCGGCCCGGCCGAGCGGGCCGTGCTCGGCCGGCTGGACCAGGTGCTGGCCCAGCGGCTGGCCGCGTTCGGCACCGGGCCGGACCGGTTCGGGCTGGTGCACGCGGACACCCGGCTGGCCAACCTGCTGGTGGACGGCGGCCGGGTCAGCGTCATCGACTTCGACGACTCCGGCTTCAGCTGGTTCCTCTACGACGTGGGCACATCGGTCAGCTTCTTCGAGCACCAGCCGCACGTGCCGGACCTGGTGGCCAGCTGGCTGGCCGGCTACCGCCGGGTGCTCCCGCTGCCGGCCGGGGACGAGGCCGAGATCTGGACGTTCATCATGTTCCGCCGGCTGCTGCTGGTCGCCTGGATCGGCTCCCATCAGGGCGCCGACATCGCCCAGCAGCTCGGCGCGGAATACACCCAGGACAGTTGCCACCTGGCTGAGTGGTTCCTCAGCCGGGGCGGGAAGGAGTAACCGTGTTCACCTCAATCGCCGGGCGCGCCGTCGTGGTGACGGGCGGCACCCGGGGCATCGGCAAGGGCATCGCCCGGGTGTTCGCCAGCAGCGGCGCGCGGGTGCTGATCACCGGCCGGGACGAGGACGCGGCCAAGACGACCGCGGCCGAGCTGGCCGCGGCCGGCGGCGACGTGTCCTACCTGCTGGCCGACGTGAGCGTGCGGGCCGACTGCGCGCGGATGGCCGAGACGGCGGCGGACCGGCTGGGCGGCATCGACGTGCTGTGCGCCAACGCCGGGATCTTCCCGGAGGCCCGGCTGGCCGACATGACCGACCAGGACATCGACACCGTGCTCGGCACCAACCTGCGCGGCAACATCCTGACCGTGCAGGCCTGCCTGCCCGCGCTGGCCGCGTCCGGGCACGGCCGGGTCGTCCTCACCTCGTCCATCACCGGCCCCATCACCGGCTTCCCCGGCTGGGTGCACTACGGCGCGAGTAAGGCCGGGCAGCTCGGCTTCATGCGCACCGCCGCCATCGAGCTGGCCGCCAGCGGCATCACCATCAACGCGGTGCTGCCCGGCAACGTGATGACCGAAGGCCTGGCCGACCTGGGCGAGGAGTACATCCAGTCGATGACGGCCAGCATCCCGCTGCGCCGCCTGGGCACGGTGGACGAGATCGGGTACGCGGCGCTGTTCCTGGCCACCGACGAGGCCGCCTACATCACCGGGCAGACCATCGTGGTCGACGGCGGCCAGGTGCTGCCCGAGTCGCTGGGTGCGCTGGACGGCTGATGACCGGCGAAACCGCGGGCACCGCCGCCGGGCGGACGTCCGAAGATGTGCGGCAGGTGCTGGCCGAGCGGATCACCGCCGGGCAGCTCCGCCCCGGGCAGCGGCTGGGTGCCGAGCGGGCGCTCGCCGCCGATCTGGGCGTCAGCCGGGCCACGCTGCGCCAGGCGCTGGCCGTGCTGGCCGACAGCGGCGTGGTCCGCCGGGTGCCCGGCCGGGGCGGCGGCACGTTCGTCAGCAAAGACAAGATCGAGCGGGACACGTCCCGGGTGGTCGGGGTGCCCGCGCTGCTGCGCAGCCAGGGCGTAGTGGCCGGCACCCAGGTGCTCAGCGCCCAGCTGTCCGCCGCCGACGAGCCGGTGGCCCGGGCGCTCGGGCTGCGCCGCGGCGACCTGGTCGTGGACCTGAACCGGCTCCGGCTGGCCGACGGCAGCCCGATCGTGGTGGAGCACGCCCGGTTCCCGGCCGACCGGTTCCTCGGGCTGCTCGAATTGCCGCTCGGCGGCTCGGTCTACGAACTGCTCGAAGAGCACTTCGGTGCCCGGCCGGCCGAGGCGGTGGAGCAGATCGAGGTGGTCACCGCGTCGGCGGGCGAGGCCCAGGTGCTGGACGTGCCGGCCGGGTCGCCGCTGCTGGCCATCACCCGGACCACCACCGACGCCGATGGGATGCCGATCGAGTTCTCCCAGGACCTGTTCCGCGCCGACCGGATCCGGATCGTGGTGCGCACCCCCGGTGCGGCCGGGGCCAGCCCGGCCGAGCCGGGCGGCGGCCGGGTCATCGAACTGCGCCCGCACAGCCCGATGTAAGGAGCGGCCATGGCAGCGCCACCAGAGCAGCTACCGGACCAGCCCGCCACGCAGCCGGTGGGCCGGATCCGGTTCATGGACCAGCAGCGGGTCAACCTGGACGGGTTCGCGGTCGAGGATCCCGGGCTCGGCCTGGTCGCGCTGCGCTCACCGGGCGACCCGGCGCCGTCGCTGGTCATCACCGATGGCCGGGTCACCGAGCTGGACGGGGTGGCCGAAGCGGACTTCGACTCGATCGACACGTACATCGCCCGGCACGGCCTGGACCTGACCGTGGCCGGGGCGGCGATGAGCCTGCCGGACACCGAGTTCGCCCGCCGGCTGATCAGCCCGGACGTGCCCCGGGCCGAGATCATCCGGCTGAGCGCGGGCGCCACCCCGGCCAAGCTGGCCCGGGTGCTGGCCCTGCTCCGGCCGGCCGAGCTGGGCCTGGCCATGACCAAGCTGCGTGGCCGCCGCACCCCGAGCAACCAGGCGCACGTGACCAACCGGCTGGATGACCCGCTGCTGCTGGCGGCCGACTCGGCCACCGCGGCCGCGTTCGGCTTCCGTGAGGTGGAGACCACCGTCCCGGTGCTGGCCGACGCGCCGAGCAACGCGGTGGCCTGCCTGATCGGCGCGTCGGTGGCCTCGCCTGGGGTGCTGATCCAGTGCTCGGTCGAGGAGGCGCTGGAACTCGAGCTGGGCATGCGCGGGCTCACCTCGTACGCGGAGACGATCTCGCTGTACGGCACCGAGCAGGTGTTCACCGACGGCGACGACACGCCCTGGTCGAAGGCGTTCCTCACCTCGGCGTACGCGTCCCGCGGGATGAAGATGCGGGTGTCCTCCGGGGCCGGCGCCGAGGTGCTGATGGCCGGCGCCGAGGAGAAGTCCATGCTCTACCTGGAGGCCCGGTGCGTAGCGCTGGCCCGGGCCATCGGCGCTCAGGGAGTGCAGAACGGCGGCATCGACGGGGCCAGCGTGGCCGCGTCGGTGCCCGGCGGGCTGCGCGAGCTGATGGCCGAGAACCTGATGGCGATGATGCGCAACCTGGAATCGTGCTCCGGCAACGACGCGCTGATGAGCGAGTCGGACATGCGCCGCACCTCACGCACGCTGCCCATCGTGCTGGCCGGCTCGGACTTCGTGTTCAGCGGGTTCGGCAGCATCCAGCGCTACGACAACATGTTCGGCCCGAGCAACTTCAACGCCGAGGACATCGACGACTTCCTGGCCATGCAGCGGGACTGGGGGGTGGACGGCGGGCTGCGCACGGTGCCCGCCGGGCGGATCGCCGGGCTGCGCCGGGAAGCGGCGCAGGCCTGCCGCGCGGTGTACCGGCACCTGGGCCTGGCCGACTTCACCGACGAGCACGTCGAGCGGGCGGTGGACGCGGCCGGGTCCAAGGACCTGGGAGAGACCGACACGCTCGCCGTGGTCGGCGCGGCGCACGCGATCCGTGAGGGCGGCCTCACCGTGGTCGACGTGGTCGCCGCGCTGGACGAGACCGGCTACGAGCACGTGGCCGAGAAGATCATGGACATGACCCGGGCCCGGCTGTCCGGCGACTACCTGCAGACGGCGGCCATCTTCGACGAGAGCCTGCGGGTGCTGTCCCTGGTCACCGACCCGAACGACTACGCCGGACCGGGCACCGGGTACGAGCCCGGGCCGGCCCGGCAGGCCGAGATCGACGCCATCCGGCAGGCCCGCGGCGTCGCCGACCTGCGCGCCGAGCAGGCCGCCGCGGCTGCCGCCGGGCTGCTCGAGCCGGCCGGGCCGGCCAGCCCTGGCCAGGACCCGCGGGACGTGGTGATCGGCGTGTCGCCCGCGGTCGGCCGGGACGTGTGGCGCTCGCTGTCCGGGCTGACCGTCCCCGAGGTGCTCGGCGAGCTGCTGGCCGGGCTGGAGGAAGAAGGCTGCACCGGCCGGGTGGTCCGCTTCAGCGACACCGTGGACCTGGGCCGGATCGGGCTGGCCGCGGCCCGGCTGGCCGGCTCGGGCATCGGCATCGGGCTGCAGGGCAAGGGCACCGCGCTGATCCACCGCCGGGACCTGGCCCCGCTGGCCAACCTGGAGCTGTACTCGGTGGCCCCCTCGGTCACCCCGGAGCTGTACCGGCTGCTCGGCGCGAACGCGGCCCGGCACGCCAAGGGCGGCACCCCGGACCCGGCCCGCAACCCGTACTCCGATGAGGCCATCGAAGCCCGGTACCACACCACGGTGATCGCGCTGATGGCGCTGGAACGAGCCTGGGTCCAGCCCGGCGCCCCGGCCGAGGAACTGTCCCGGAAAGGGCTGCAATGACTGAGGTGCGCGGGCTGTCGGGCCGGCCGGTCCGCGAGCTGACGCTGGAGGCGGTCCGGCGCGGCGAGATCGGCCTGCCCGATCTGCGCATCCACCCGGACTCGCTGGAAGCCCAGGCCGTGGTGGCCGAACAGCACGGCAACCCGCAGCTGGCCGCGAACCTGCGCCGGGCCGCGGAACTGACCGTGCTCGGCGACGACGAGGTGCTGGCCATCTACGACGCGCTGCGGCCCGGCCGGTCCACCCCGGCCCAGCTCACCGGCCTGGCCGCGGACCTGGCCGGGCGGGGCCTGCCGCGCTGTGCCGCGCTGCTCACCGAAGCGGCCGAAGTCTACCAACGGCGCGGCCTGACCCGATGACCGACGTCCTCGCCGGGGCCGATATCGGCAACGCGACGACCGAGGTGGCGGTGCTGGCCGGCGGGCAGCTGCTCGGCACCGACCGGCTGCCCACCCGCGGCCGCAAAGGCTCGGCCGAGTCGGTGCACGGCGCGGCCGCGCTGGTCCGCCGGGCCGAGCGGCGGCTCGGCGTCCAGGTCACCGCGGCCAGCATCGCCCCGCTGCGTGCGGTGGACACCTCGACGCTGGCCGTCCCGGCGCTGCCGCCGCGCACCGGCCGGCTCCGCGTGCTGGCCGCCG
>DATCUG010000450.1:0-2146 GCA_036567525.1 Streptosporangiaceae bacterium
CGGCTCGTTCGGCTGGTCCACGTCGCAGTTCAGCTGCCTGCAGCCGCTGTGGCAGCAGGAGAGCGGGTGGAGCGTGACGGCTACCAACACGACCTCGGGCGCCTACGGGATCCCGCAGGCACTGCCCGGCAGCAAGATGGCCAGCGCCGGCGCGGACTGGCAGACCAGCGCGGCCACCCAGATCCGCTGGGGCCTCGGCTACATCCGGTCCACCTATGGCTCACCGTGCGCGGCCTGGTCGCACGAGCAGGCCGACGGCTGGTACTAGCACCCAGCCCACCGGGAGCCGCAGCGGCCGTCCCCGCCAACCCCCCCGCGGGGGCGGCCGCTGCCCGGTGTGATCTATTTCATACTGTCCTAAATCTGGTTTTACGGAACGTTTAGGTCCAGTTTCCGGCAGGGTGGTCCGGCAAGCACCCCGCGTGCGTGATGGCCGCCTCCGAGCCGCCCGGCGCCCTGTCCCCGCGTCACGTCCGTACGCCGCCGCCAGCCAACGCCAGGTTCACCGGCCCGGGCTGGCCTCCGTCCGGGTGAAGCCGAGCGTGGTTGCAGCCGCGCCGACCGAAGGTTCATCTTGTCCTCGACTAGGACGTTCTCAAGGAAAACCGCTACCGTCCTCGCTGCGCTCACCTCGGCCGCCTGCGCGGCCGTTCTCGGGACCGCAGCACTCGCCACCACCGGCCCCGCGGCCGGCTCGCTGACCGGCCTGGGTTCAGCGGGCGCCCGCACCGAGCAGGTTCAGGTGGCCTTCGATTCCCCGCTCTCCCGCGGCGCTGGGCCGGCCACGGTCAAGCTGGACGCCGCGGCCGAATCCTCGGCCCGGTACGCCCAGCAGGTCGCGCGCGGGATGCTCGGCAAGTACGGCTGGGGCGCCCGGCAGTGGTCCCCGCTCTACAAGCTGTGGATGAGGGAGAGCAGCTGGTACAAGTACGCCTACAACCCGTCCTCCGGTGCCTACGGGATCCCGCAGGCCGTGCCCGGCGGCAAGATGGCCAGCGCGGGCGCGAACTGGCGGACCAGCTCCAGAACGCAGGTCCGCTGGGGGCTGGGCTACATCAGGAGTGTGTACGGCTGGCCGCGCCGCGCTTGGTACCACGAGCTGGCCTACGGCTGGTACTGACGGCCAGCCCGGGTGGGCCCGGCCAGCTCAGAACCGGCCGCCCCAGATCCGGCGGCTGCGCTGGGTCTGGCCGGGCTCACCGTAGGGGTAATCCGGCGTGTCCAGCTGGCTCGCCTCGTCCAGCCGCTTGGTCTCCTCGGCGCTCAGCGTGAGGTCCGCGGCGGCCAGGTTGCTGGCCAGCTGGTCCAGGGTGCGCGCGCCCAGGATGACCGACGACACGGCCGGCCGGGCGGCCAGCCAGGCGATGGCCACCTGGGCCATCGGCACGCCGCGGCCGTCAGCCACGGTGCGCACCGCGTCCACCACCTGCCAGGTCCGCTCGGACTGGCCGCGCTGGTTCCAGATCCGCATGCCCTCGTCCGCGTTCTCCAGCACCCGGGTGCCCGCGGCGGGCGGCTCACCGCGCCGGTACTTGCCGGTCAGCCAGCCGCTGGCCAGCGGCGACCAGGCCAGCAGGCCGAGCCCGGCCGCCTGGCAGGCGGGCACGATCTCCCACTCGACCGCGCGGGCCAGCAGGTTGTACTGCGGCTGCACGCAGACCGGGGCGGACAGCCCGCGGAACTCGGCCACATCCACCGCTTTCTGCAGCTGCCAGCCGGTGAAGTTGGACAGCCCGACGTAGTTGATCTTGCCGGCCCGCACCGCATCATCCAGGAAGCGCAGCGTCTCCTCGACCGGGGTGAGCGGGTCCCACGCGTGCACCTGGTACAGGTCGACCCGGTCGGCGTTGAGCCGGCGCAGCGACGCGTCCAGCGCCCGGGCCAGGTGCTGCCGGGACAGGCCGTGCCCGTTCGGGCTGTCGTCGGTGGGGAACCGGCCCTTGGTGGCCAGCACCACGGCGTCCCGCATCCCGGGCCGGGCGGCCAGCCACCGCCCGATGATCTCCTCGGACCGCCCGTCCGCGTACACATCCGCACTGTCCACCAGTGTCCCGCCGGCCGCCACGAAACTGTCCAGCTGCCCGAACGCTCCTGCCTCGTCGGTCTCGTTGCCAAACGTCAGCGTGCCCAGGGCGAGCGCGGACAC
>DATCUG010000451.1:0-3561 GCA_036567525.1 Streptosporangiaceae bacterium
CGTCCGCCGACGGGGCGGGCACCCGGGTACCGCCGCCGCGCCCGGCCACGACCAGGATCCGGTCGTGCACCCGGATCACGTCCACGTGCTGGCCGTACAGGTCGCTGAGCACGTCGGTGCGGACCACCTCGGCGGTGGTCCCGGTGGCGGCCCGCCCCCCGGCCAGGTAGACGAGACGGTCCATCACCGGCAGCAGCGGATTCATGTCGTGGGCCGAGATCAGCACCGCGACCTGCTGTTCGCGGGCCACCCGGCCGAGCACGGTGACCACGTCCTGCTCGCTGCCAATGTCCAGGTTGGCCAGCGGCTCATCCAGCAGCAGCAGCCGGGGCCGGCTGATCAGCGCGTGCGCGATCAGCACCCGCTGCTGCTCGCCGCCGGACAGGTTGCCCACCCGGGCGTCGGCGAACCGCCCGGCGCCGACCGCGGACAGCATCTCGCCGACCAGCTTGCGCCGCCTGGCCGAGGGCAGCGGCAGCCCGAGCCGCTGCCCGTCCAGGCCCAGCCCGACCAGGTCACGGGCGCGCATCGGCATGTCCGGGTCGAGCGCGATCTTCTGTGGCACGTAGCCGACCAGTCCGGCCCGCCGGGCCCGGGTCTGGCCCGCCACCCGCACCGTGCCGCTGGTCGGCGGCTGCAACCCGAGGATCACCTTGAGCAGCGTGGTCTTGCCCGCCCCGTTCGAGCCGATCAGCCCGGTGAACTCACCCTCGCGCATGGTGAAGCTGACGTCGCGCAGGATCTGGCGGCCACCCAGCCGGACGTTCAGGTCCTGCACGCCGAGCACGTCGGCCGGGCTGGTGGCCGGCGGGGCCGGCGGCTGGCTGGTCATGACCCGAGCTCCTCGGTAGATACCCGGTCGGCCACCGCGCGGTGCAGCGCGCGCACCTCGGCCAGCATCCAGGACTGGTAGTCGTAGCCGGCCGGCATGGTCTCGTACACCCCGACCACGGGGATCCCATGCTGGTGGGCGCTGGCCAGGAAGGACGCCGTCGCCGCGTCGGTCACCTGCTGGTTGTACAGGAACACCTTGACCTTGTGCTGGGCAAACAGGCCCTGTTCCAGGGCCACGTACTGTGGGGACAGGTCCACCCCGTTCATCACATCGGCCTGGAAGCCGAACGGAGTGAGAATCCGGGTGCCCGCGGCTTGCAGCATGTAGTCGCCGACCGGTTCGGTCACCGCCACCGGCGTCCCGGGATAGGCCGCCTTGAATTTGGCCAGCGCCCGGTACCAGGGCTGCAGGGACTGAGCGAAGGCAGCGGCCCGGGCCCGGAAGTAGGCGGCGTGCGCGGGCTGGATGCGGGCCAGGTCCGCGGCCACCGCCCGGGCCACGGTCGGCATCGTGACCGGCTTGTACCACAGGTGCGGGTTGGGCGTGCTGTCCGGCAGGCCGAGCAGGTGCTGCACGTCGATCACCGTGCGGTGCGGGTTCGGCGTGGCGGCCTCGATCTTGCTCAGGTAGCTGTCGTAGCCGAGGCCGTTCTGCACTACCAGGCGGGCGCTGCTGACCAGCTGGGCCACGCTGGCGCTGGCCTCGAACGTGTGCGGGTCGGTGTTCGGGTTGCTCTCGATCGCGGTCACATGCACGTACTTGCCGCCGACCTGGCCGAGCACGCTGGCGTACTGGTTCTCCGCCCCGACGGCCACGATCGTGCTGCGGGAATCGGCCGTGGCTGTGGAGCCCGGGCCGGCCGAGCACCCCGCAATGAGGGCCCCGATCGCGATGCAGGCCGCAGCGACCGCAGCCGGTCTGCGCAAGGACATGTTGAAAACGATAACCGTTATGGATTTCGCCTGCAAACCGGATCTGGGTGCCTGGTGCCGGGTACCAGGCGCGGCGGGGTGGCGTACCGGGTGCCCGGACGGGCGGGCGAAGATGGGGGCATGGCCGATCGACTGAAGAACGCCACCAGCCCGTACCTGCTGCAGCACGCGGACAACCCGGTGGACTGGTGGCCGTGGGGTGACGAGGCGTTCGCCGAGGCCCGGGCGCGCGATGTCCCGGTGCTGCTCTCGGTCGGGTACTCGGCCTGCCACTGGTGCCACGTGATGGCGCACGAGTCGTTCGAGGACCCGCAGACCGCCACGCTGATGAACGACAACCTGGTGCCGATCAAGGTGGACCGGGAGGAACGCCCGGACGTGGACGCGGTCTACATGACCGCCACCCAGGCCATGACCGGCCAGGGCGGCTGGCCGATGACCGTGTTCCTGACCCCGGACCGGGAGCCGTTCTTCTGCGGCACCTACTTCCCCCGCGACTACTTCCAGCGCCTGGTGGCCGGCGTGGCCAAGGCCTGGCAGGAGGACCGGGCCAACGTGGCCAGCCAGGCCCGCGGCATCGCCGAGGCACTGGCCGAACGGGCCACCCCGCTGCGCGGCACCGGTGCCACCCTGGACCAGGCGGCGCTGGGCGGGCTGGCCGACCAGGCGGTGCGCACCCTGGCCGGCGACTACGACGCGGCTCAGGGCGGCTTCGGCGGCGCACCCAAGTTCCCGCCGTCGATGGTGCTGGAGTTCCTGCTCCGGCACTACGAACGGGGCGGGCCGGGCGGCGCGCAGGCACTGGCCATGACCGAGGGCACCGCTGAGGCGATGGCCCGCGGCGGGATGTACGACCAGCTAGCCGGCGGTTTCGCCCGCTACTCGACCGACGCTGGCTGGGTGGTGCCGCACTTCGAGAAGATGCTGTACGACAACGCGCTGCTGGCCCGGGTGTACACCCACTGGTGGCGGCGCACCGGGTCGGCGCTGGCCCGCCGGGTGGCCGTGGAGACCTGCCAGTGGATGCTCAACGAGCTGCGCACCCCGGACGGCGGGCTGGCCGCCGCGCTGGATGCGGACAGCGACGGCGCCGAGGGGCTGTTCTACACCTGGACGCCGGCCGAGCTCACCGACGCACTGGGCGCTGCTGACGGCGAGTGGGCGGCACTGGCGTTCGGCGTAACGGGTTCTGGCACGTTCGAGCATGGGCGCTCGGTGCTGCAGCGGCGCACCGACCCCAGCGATGCGGAGCGGTTCGCCCGGGTGCGCGAGGCGCTGCTGGGCCGGCGCGCGGAGCGGGCCCGGCCGGCCCGGGACGACAAGGTGGTCGCGGCGTGGAACGGGCTGGCCATCGCCGCGCTGGCCGAGGCCGGGCTGCTGCTCGGCCAGCCCGAGTTCGTGGCCGCCGCGCAGGGCGCGGCCGCGCTGCTGGAGCGGGTGCACCTGGCCGGCGGGCGGCTGGCCCGGACCTCGCGCGACGGGGTGGCCGGGCCGAGCGCCGGGGTGCTGGAGGACTACGGGTGCGTAGCCGACGGGTTCCTGGCCCTGTCCGGGGTGACCGGCGAGAGCCGCTGGGTGACGCTGGCCGGCCAGCTGCTGGACACCGCGCTGGACCGGTTCGGCGACGGGTCGGGCGGCTTCTACGACACCGCCGACGACGGCGAGACGCTGGTCTACCGGCCGGCCGACCCGGCCGACGGGCCCACCCCGTCCGGCGCGTTCGCCACCGCCGGGGCGCTGCTCAGTTACAGCGCGCTGACCGGGTCGCAGCGGCACCGCGATGCCGCGGTGGCC
>DATCUG010000452.1:0-2750 GCA_036567525.1 Streptosporangiaceae bacterium
GCGACCGGCAGGCCGCCTGCTCGGGCTGGCCGATCAGCGGCCAGACCCAGGCCACCTGCTCCGGGCGGGTCAGCCCGGCCGCCTTGGCCGTGCCCGGCCAGTAGGGCAGGAACGTGTAGCTGTCGGCCAGCGCCGACCCGCCCGAGTCGAGCTGGGCGGCCAGCGGGTAGACGCCGAAGCCGTCGGCCAAGCCCAGCGCGGCGACCGGTACGGTCACCGTCCACTGCTGCGTCGCGCCGGGCCGGAGGGTGCCGGTGAGCTGGGTCACGGCCCCGGTCACCGGGGAATCGACCTGCAGGTTCCCGGCCGCATAGCTGGCCAGCTGGCTGCGGGTGGTGAACCGGCCGGATGACGACCAGAGCTGGACCGCGAGGCTGGGCACCGTGTTGCCGGTGGGGTTGCTGACGATGCCGGACACCGTGATCCGGTGGCCCGGCCGGGCGATCTGCGGGCTGATCGAGGTAATGGCCACGGCCACCCGGGGCGAACCGCTCCTCGCCGTCGCGGCACCAGCTGTCATGACGGGGGCCAGCACGGACAGGGCCACGATGACGCCAGCCACGGCCAGCCGCCTGAGCCGGCCGCGGGGCGTGGGGCGCTGACGCGGCATGCCGGAAATGGTATTGCCGTTCCCTGGGTGCTCCTTCAGGTTCCGGGGGTTCCCGGATTTCCCCCGGAGCTCACCTACCCCCTACCCTCAATGCCCGTGCCGGATACCCCATCCATCGGCCCGCGTGAGCAGAAAGCCGCCGCGGCACTGCTGCGCGCGTCGGCGGCGCCCGCGCTGGACCTCGGCCGCGTGTTCGCCCGGCACGGGTATCAGCTGGCCCTGGTGGGCGGGACGGTTCGGGATGTATTTCTCGGCCGCGGGCACACCGACCTCGATCTGGCTACCGACGCGCTGCCGGAGCAGATGCTGGGCATCGTCCGCGGCTGGGCGGACCGGGTGTGGGAGACCGGCATCGAGTTCGGCACGGTCGGGCTGCGTAAAGGGCCCACCGTCTTCGAGATCACCACCTACCGCAGCGAGACGTACCAGCCGCAGTCGCGGAAGCCGGTGACCCGGTACGGCACGTCGCTGGAGGGCGACCTGCGGCGCCGCGACTTCACCGTGAACGCGATGGCCGCGCCGCTGCCGTCGCTGGAGCTGGTGGACCCGTTCGGCGGGCTGCGCGACCTGCGGGACAAGGTGCTGCGCACCCCGGGCCGCCCGGCCGAATCGTTCACCGACGACCCGCTGCGGATGATGCGGGCGGCCCGGTTCACCGCCCAGCTCGGCTTCGTGGTGGTGCCCGAGGTGGCCGCGGCCATGCACGACCTGGCCGGCCGGCTCAGCGTGGTGTCCGCCGAGCGGATCCGCGACGAGCTGGGCAAGCTGATGCTCGCCCCCGGCGCGGTGCGCGGCATCGAGCTGCTGGTGGACACCGGTGTGGCCGACGTGGTGCTGCCCGAGGTGCCGAGGCTGCGGCTGGAGACCGACGAGCACATGCGGCACAAGGACGTGTACCAGCATTCGCTGACCGTGCTGCAGCAGTCCATCGACCTGGAACCCCGGTACGGCCTGGCCCCGGACCTGGTGCTCCGGCTGGCCGCGCTGCTGCATGACATCGGCAAGCCGAAGACGCGCAGCCTGCTGCCGGACGGACGGGTCGCGTTCCACCACCACGAGGCGGTCGGCGCGGCGATGGCCCGGTCCCGGCTCAAGGCGCTGCGCTTCCCGGCCGCGGTGGTGGCCGACGTGACCACACTGATCGGGCTGCACCTGCGCTTTCACGGCTACGGGGAGTGGACCGACGCCGCGGTGCGCCGCTATGTGCGGGACGCCGGGCCGCTGCTGACCCGGCTGCACGTGCTCACCCGGGCCGACTGCACCACCCGGAACAAGGCCAAAGCGGCCCGGCTGGCCCGGGCCCAGGACGGGCTGGAAAAGCGCATCGCCCAGCTCAGCGCGCAGGAGGAGCTGAAGAAGATCCGGCCCGACCTGGACGGGCACCAGATCATGCAGATCCTCGGCCTGCCGCAGGGCCGGGATGTCGGCCGGGCCTACCAGTACCTGCTCGACCTGCGCATGGAGCACGGCCCGCTGGGCCAGGAGCGGGCCATTCAGGAACTGCTGGGCTGGGCCGAGCGGGAGGGAATCTCGCCGCCGGGCAGCGCGCCGCCGCCGGATGACTCCCGGCCGGCCAGCCAGTAGGCCACCGCGGCGACCAGGTAGCCGACGGCGACCAGCGCGATGATCACCGGCGCCCGGCCGGTGGCGGGCATGAACGCCGCGCTCAGCGCGGCGCCGGCGACGAACGTGACGTTGAACATCATGTCGTAGAACGCGAACACCCGGCCCCGGAAGTCGTCGTCCACCTGCTCCTGCAGGATCGTGGTCGAGCAGATGGCCACCCCCTGGCCGACCAGGTTCAGCCAGAACCCGATGGCCAGGTAGGCGGGCTGGCTGAACGTCTCGCCCAGCGCGGCCATGACGACCCCGCCACTGGCCAGCAGCAGCGCCATCCAGGCCGGCTTGCTCAGCCACCTGGTCAGCACCGGGGTGATCAGCGCGGCGCAGCCGTAGCCCACCGCCGAGACCAGGACGAGCACGGTGAAGTGGCTGAGCGCGGTGTTGGCCCCGGCCGACCGGTAGAAGTAGTTCCGGTACAGCAGGATCGACATGAGGAAGAGGGCCCCGTACAGCAGCCGGTTCGCCCCGGTGGCGCCGAGCACGGCGGCCGGCCCACGGCGCCGGATCAGGTACCGGG
>DATCUG010000453.1:0-3606 GCA_036567525.1 Streptosporangiaceae bacterium
GCCCTGGCCGGCTGGGCCGCCCTGGCCGGCCGGCTCGTCGTCCAGCCGCATGCTGAGCCCGATCCGCTGCCGCGGGATGTCCACGCTGAGCACCCGGACCCGGACCACATCGCCCGGCTTGGCCACCTGCCGTGGATCGGACACGAAGTCCCGGGACATCGCGGACACATGCACCAGCCCGTCCTGGTGCACGCCCACGTCCACGAACGCGCCGAACGCGGCCACATTGGTCACCACGCCTTCCAGCACCATGCCGGGCGCCAGGTCCTGGAGCGTCTCCACGCCCTCGGCGAACGTCGCGGTGGTGAACGCCGGGCGCGGGTCGCGCCCCGGCTTCTCCAGTTCGCGGAAGATGTCGCTGACCGTCGGCAGGCCGAACCGGTCGTCGGTGAAGTCGGCCGGCCGCAGCCTGCGGAGCACCGCGGTATTGCCGATCAGCCCGGGTATGCCGGTGCCCGCCGCGGCCAGGATGCGCCGGACCACCGGGTACGCCTCCGGGTGCACACTGGACGCGTCCAGCGGGTCGTCCCCGCCCGGGATGCGCAGGAAGCCCGCGCACTGCTCGAACGCCTTCGGGCCGAGCCGGGGCACCTCGCGCAGCGCCTGCCGGCTGCGGAACGGCCCGGCCTCGTCCCGGCGCGCCACCACGGCTGTGGCCAGGCCCTCGCTGATCCCGGACACCCGGGCCAGCAGTGGGACCGACGCCGTGTTGACGTCCACGCCGACCGCGTTCACGCAGTCCTCGACCACCGCGTCCAGCGACCGGGACAGCTTGGTCTCGGCCACGTCGTGCTGGTACTGGCCGACGCCGATCGACTTGGGGTCGATCTTGACCAGCTCGGCCAGCGGGTCCTGCAGCCGCCGGGCGATGGACACCGCGCCGCGCAGCGACACGTCCATCCCGGGCAGCTCCCGGGACGCGTACGCCGACGCCGAGTACACCGACGCGCCCGCCTCGGACACCGTGACCTTGGTCAGTTTCAGCTCCGGGTGCGCCTTGATCAGGTCCGCGGCCAGCCGGTCGGTCTCCCGCGAGGCGGTGCCGTTGCCGATCGCGATGAGCTCCACCTGGTGCGCCGCGGCCAGCCTGGCCAGCGTGGCGATGGACTGGTCCCACTGCCGCTTAGGCTCATGCGGGAAGATCGTCCCGGTGGTGACCGGCTTGCCGGTCCCGTCCAGCACCGCCACCTTCACCCCGGTGCGGAACCCGGGATCCAGCCCCATCGTGGGCCGCGTCCCGGCCGGCGCGGCCAGCAGCAGGTCACGCAGGTTGGCCGCGAACACCGCCACTGCGTCGTCCTCGGCCCGCTGCCACAGCCGCATCCGCAGGTCCACGCTCAGGTGCACCGCGATCCGGGTCCGCCAGGCCCAGCGCACCGTCTCGGCCAGCCAGCGGTCCGCTGGCCGGCCCTGGCTGGCGATCCCGGCCCGGCTGGCGATCCGGGTCTCGTACTCGCTGGGCGTGCCGTCGTCCCCGGGGTCCATGGTGAGCTCCAGGACCTGTTCCTTCTCGCCGCGCATCATGGCCAGGATCCGGTGCGAGGGCAGCTGGGTGAACGGCTCATCGAACTCGAAGTAGTCGGCGAACTTGGCGCCGGCCTGCTCCCCGCCCTCGCGGACCCGGGACACCATCCGGCCGCGCGACCACATCAGCTCCCGCAGCTCACCGATCAGGTCGGCGTCCTCGGCGAACCGCTCGGCCAGGATGGCCCGCGCCCCGTCCAGCGCGGCGGCCTGGTCCGGCACGCCGCGCGCCGGGTCCACGTACCCGGCCGCCGCCGCCTCCGGCGCCTGGTCCGGGCGGGCCAGCAGCTGGCCGGCCAGCGGCTCCAGGCCGGCCTCCCGGGCGATCTGCGCCTTGGTCCGGCGTTTCGGCTTGAACGGCAGGTAGATGTCCTCCAGCCGGGCCTTGGTATCGGCCGCCATGATCCGCTCGGTGAGCTGGTCGTCCAGCTTGCCCTGGGCGCGGATCGACTCCAGGATGGCGGCCCGCCGCTCGTCCAGCTCGCGCAGGTAGCGCAGCCGTTCCTCCAGGGTGCGCAGCTGGGCGTCGTCCAGCCCGCCGGTCGCCTCCTTGCGGTACCGCGCGATGAACGGCACCGTGGCGCCGCCGTCGAGCAGCTCGACCGCCGCGGTCACCTGGCCCTCCCGCACGGCGAGCTCGCCGGCGATCCGGCGCTGGACAGGGACTCCGGTGGCCGGCGCAGCGGCGGCCTGGGCGGGGGTGGTCACCATGCATATGGTAGGTCCGGACGCTGGTTTACCGGCCCTTGCCACGGGCACTTCAGCCGCACGATGGGCAAATCCAAATCGGGGGGCGAGACCCAGCGCACCGTGGTGGTGGCCGGGATCGCCAACATCGTCGTCATGCTGGCCAAGCTGCTGGCCGGCGTGCTCACCGGGTCCAGCGCGATGCTGGCCGAAGCCGCGCACTCGTTCGCCGACACGCTCAACCAGGTGTTCCTGTTCACCTCGGTGCACCAGGGCGGGCGCCCAGCCGACCGCACCCACCCGTTCGGCTACGGCCAGGAACGGTACTTCTGGTCGCTGCTGGCCGCGTTCGGCATCTTCGTGGCCGGGGCCGGATTCTCGATGTTCGAGGGCATCCTGTCGCTGCACAGCCCGACGCACAACTTCCTCATCGCGTACGTGGTGCTGGGCGTGTGCGCGGTGGCCGAGGGCACCTCGCTGTTCCGGGCTACCCATCAGCTGCGCGGCGAGGCCCGGCGGGACCAGACCGAGCTGCTCGAGCACGTCAAGACCAGCCCGGACACCACGGTGAAGGCCGCGCTGTTCGAGGACACCGCGGCTGTCATCGGCCTGGCCCTGGCCGCGTCGGGGCTGCTGCTGGAGCAGCTGACCGGGTCCCCGGTATTCGACGGCGCCGCGTCGATGGCGATCGGCGTGCTGCTGATCGTGGTGGCGGTCCGGCTCGGCCTGGACAGCCGCCAGCTGCTCATCGGCCGGGCCGCGGACCCGAAGCTGCAGCAGCTGATCCGGGACGAGATCGAGCAGACGCGCGGCGTGGAGCGGCTGCTCGGGTTGCAGACCATGCACGTCGGCCCGGACAGCATCATCGTCGCGGCCCGGGTGGATCTCAGCGACAGCGCGCGCGGTGACCAGGTGGAGAACCTGGCCGAGGACATCGACCGGCGGCTGGCCGAGCGGCTGCCGGTCACCCCGTACGTGTTCGTCGACCCGACGCCCGGCGGGGGCCGCCCGATGGCCGGCCCGGCACCCGGGGCAGCCGGCCAGGCAGCTCCGGGTTAGCCCGGGCGGCCAGCCGGCTGGCCGGCGGGCACCGGGCCGGAGGGCCGGCGGGCCGGCGGGCCAAAAACCGGTGTGACACCGGGCTACGGGTGGGCTACCGCACCGTTTAATTCGCGGCCGGCGGGTAGCGCAGAGTCGGACCGCGGCACCGCGCCGCCACCGGACCACCGGAGACCACCGATGAGCCTGCCCGCCAGCCAGCAGCGCGCCCTGGACGCGATCGATACCGATCTGCGCATCGCGGACCGCCGGCTGGCCAGCATGTTCAGCGTGTTCACCGAGCTGACCCGGCTGGAGAAGATGCCGCTGGCCGAGACGTTCCAGCCGGTCCGCTGG
>DATCUG010000454.1:0-14038 GCA_036567525.1 Streptosporangiaceae bacterium
CAGCTCCCCGCGCACCGCGCTCGCCTTCAGCTGAGCGGTGTCAGGGCTGGCGCACCGCCACGGCCTGGCGGATCTCCCCGGCCAGCTCGCTGGCCCGGGCCAGCGCGGCTGACGCGCCCGGCTCGTCACCCGCCGCCCGGCGCAGCCAGGCCCGCTTGGACCAGGCGTAGGTGTTGCACTCGCGGACCGACAGCCGCTCGCTGACCAGCGCGGCAGCCAGCTCCAGCCGTCCGGCCCGGAGGGCTGCTTCGAGCAGCGTGCGCTCCACCGCATCGCGCTGCGCGTGACTGCCACCAAACGTGTGCACCTGGGCCCGGACCGGCAGCAGCTCGCCGAGCACGCCGTCGTACTCACCGCGGCCGAAGCACAGCAGCGCGCGGCACACCGGCAGGCCGACCTGGGCCGTCATCGCCCAGCCGGTGCGGCCCGCCTCGCCACGCGCGGCCAGGCCGGCCTGCGCCGCGACCACCTGCCCGGCCCGGTCCAGCTCACCGTTCCCGATGAACGCCATCACCGCGTGCATGTCGTTGAACGGGTAGAAGCCCGGGGCCAGCAGCCGGCCCCAGGCCGCGGCGAGCGGCGGCCAGCGGTCGCCCACCGCGGTGCCGTCCAGGTGCAGCCGCCACAGCAGCGCGGTCGCGTCGAGCAGTTCCAGCGCCACGTCCGCGGATCCCTCGTGATGCAGCATCCGGTCGTAGACGGCCAGCGCGCCCTCGGTGTCCCCGCCCTGCAGCAGGTACAGCGCGTAGTGCCAGGAGTTGTGCACGTTGAGGAAGTTGCCTGCCGTCCAGTCGGCTTCGCGGCGGCGCATGTAGCGGACGCCTTCCGGGATCCGGCCCGCCATCTCGTAGGTGTGCACCACCGCGTGCAGGCCCCATACGTCGTCCGGGTGCTGCGCCACGGCACGCTGGCCGGCCTCTTCCGACTGCGGGTAGAGGTTGCATTCCTCCAGGCCGAACGCGTGCATGCCGTGCACGAAGCCGAGCTGCGGATGATCGGCCGGCCAGCCGTCCAGGGCCCGGCCGATCCGGTCCCGCAAGCTGACCGCGTTGCCGGTGAAGAAGTCGATCTGGTGTCCGGTGAACAGGGCCAGCAGGTCGGTCGGGTAGCTGACCGAGATCTCGGCCAGCGCCTGGCCCGCCCCGGTCATGTCCCCGGCCACCCAGCGGGCCGCGGCGGCCAGGTGCGCCCGCTCCCGGGGCAGCAGGGCCGCCGGGTCGGCGCGCAGCCCGTCCAGCGCGGCCTGGGCCGCGGGCACCGCGCCCTGCTCGGTGGACATCAGCGCCAGGTAGGCGGAGAACACCGCGGCCATAGCGCAGCCCGGGTCGGCCGCCACCGCCGCGGCAGCCGCGTCCACCACCTCGGGCCGGAACCGGATCAGGTCATCGACGGCCTGGTCGTAGCCGGCCACCGCGGCGGCCGACCCGGTGAGGCGCAGCCCACGCGCGTCAACAGCAGCCATCTGCCACCCCCACCGGCAGGGTAACTAACCGACCAGCTCCGGGGCAGCCGGCTCGTCGGCCTGGGCCCGGCCGCGCAGCGGCACTTCCTTGAGGAACCAGGACAGCACGAAGGCGGCCGCGGCGGCCGGGATGGCCCACAGGAACACGCCCTGCACCGCGTGCGTGATCGCGGTGAACACGTCGTGCTGGATGGCCGGCGGCAGCGCCTTGACCGTGGCCGGGTTGAGCTGCCCGCCGCTGGTCGCGATGTGCACGTTGGGCGACACCGTGGTCAGCGCGTCCTGCAGCCGCCGGGCGAAGATGGCGCCGAACGCGGCCACCCCGATGGAGCCGCCGATCTGCTGGAAGAACAGCCGCGAGCTGCTGGCCACGCCGATGTCCCGTGGCTCGACGCTGTTCTGCGCCAGCAGCGTGGTGAGCTGCATCAGGAACCCCATGCCCAGGCCGAGCACGATCATGAACAGCGCCGAGGTGACCCGGCTGGTGTGCACCCCGAGCAGCGACAGCAGCCACATGCCGATGGTCATGCCCGCCGCGCCCAGGATGGGCAGCGCCCGGTACCGGCCGGTCCGGGTGGTCACCTGCCCGGATATCAGCGAGGTGATCATCACGCCGACCATCATCGGGGTGAGCAGCAGCCCGCTGACCGTCGGCGAGGCGCCCTGCACGGTCTGCTGGTACAGCGGCAGGAACGTGATCGCGCCGAACATGGCCAGGCCGGCCAGGAAGCTCAGCGCGGACACCAGGCTGAAGTTCCGGCTGCGGAAGATATGCAGCGGCAGGATGGGTTCCGCGGCGCGGCTCTCGATCCAGATGAACGCCGCAGTCGCGAGCACGGACACCGCGGCCAGCGTGGCGATCTGCGGTGACAGCCAGGCGTACTGGGTGCCGCCCCAGGTGGCCCCGAGCACGATCGCGGTGGCCGCCACGGCGAGCACGACGGCGCCCAGGTAGTCCACCCGGTGCTCGATGTGCTTCCTGGGCAGCTTGAGCGTGGCGGCCAGGTAGGCCAGCGCGACGCCGCCGATCGGCAGGTTGATGTAGAAGATCCAGCGCCAGGAGAAGCTCTCCGTGATCCAGCCGCCGAGCAGCGGGCCGCCGATGGTGGCGACCATCATCACGGCCATGATGTAGCCCATGTACTGGCCCCGCTCGCGCGGTGAGACCAGGTCGCCGATGATCGCGATCGCGCTGACCATGAGGCCGCCCGCGCCCAGGCCCTGGATGGCCCGGAACGTGATCAGCATGGCCATGGACTGGGACAGCCCGGCCAGCGCGGAGCCCGCCAGGAAGATCACGATGGCCGTCATGAACAGCTTCTTGCGGCCATACATGTCGCCGAGCTTGCCGTACAGCGGGGTGGTGATGGTGGACGCCAGCACGTACGCGGTGACCACCCAGGACAGGTGGGCCACCCCGCCCAGGTCGCCGACGATGCGGGGCAGCGCGGTGCCGACGATGAGCTGGTCCAGCATGGCGAGCATGATGGCCAGCAGCAGCCCGGGCAGCACCACCAGGATCTCGCGGCGCATGCCGATGCTGGCGTCCGCAGCGGGCGCAGGGGTGGCCGGAGCGTCTGCCATGAAAACTCCCCGTGGATAACTTACTTGCCGACCGGCTAGTATGACAGCCGCCAGACTAGGACGCTTACTAACCGGGCGTCAAGTAAGTTTAGCGGGGCGCAGAACGGCCCAGTCGCGTTATTCACACCGGCTAGCGAGTGCAGGCCCGGAGGGTCTGCACGAGCGGTCGGTGCAGGCTAAAGGACGGCACCGCTGACGACCATGTGAATAACGCGCGTTAAAGGAAGCAGAGAATGCGGGACCACCATGGACGAAGACAGGGCTGAGGCCGGGGCCAACGGCGGCAGGCCGGGCCGGCCGCGCGGGGACACCCGGGAGCGGATCCAGTCCGTGGCCCTGGAGCTGTTCGCCGAGCAGGGCTACGAGAAGACCTCGCTGCGCGAAATCGCCGAGCGGCTCGGGGTGACCAAGGCGGCCCTGTACTACCACTTCAAGTCCAAAGAAGACATCGTCCGCAGCTTCACCGAGGACTACGTACACGAACTCGACGCGCTCCTGGCCTGGGCCTCGGATCAGCCACTCGACGCGGCGGGCCGGGCCGAGCTGCTGGCCAGGTACAGCCACATCGTCAGCCACCGCATCGAGGTGATGCGCTTCCTGGAGCACAACCAGGCCGCGATCGACCAGCTGATGAAGGAGCACGGCGGCCACGACCGCAAGAAACTGTTCCGCGAGCAGTTCATCGCGCTGCGCAACCTGCTGACACCGCCGGACGCGCCACTGCGCGACCGGGTCCGCGCGACGATGGCCATCGCCTCGGTCGGCCTGGGCTGCATGCTGTACCACAGCGAGGTGTCCGACCCGGCCGAGCTGGACCAGGTCATCCTCGACCTCGCCTGCGACCTGGCCGGCGTCCCCGCCCCGACGGCCGACCAACGACATGAATGAACCTTTCACGTTGTCCTGACCGCATCACTGATTCAGTCACGCGGTCAGGAACATCAGCCGGCCGGGACTCGGGTGAATCTTGGGACTGCTGATGTTTACGGGGTGGTGGCTTCGGCGCCGGCCACCGCGCGGACCAGGGGGAGGACCCGGTAGGGCAGCGGCGTGGCCAGCGCGATCACCGTGGACGCCCGGACCACCCCGGCCACGTCCAGGATCGCGTCGATGACCCGCTGCAGGTCCGCGTTGGTCCGGGCGACCACCCGGCACAGCATGTCCCCGGCCCCGGTGATGGTGTGCGCTTCCAGCACTTCGGGGATGGCGGCCAGCCGGCCAGCCACCGGGTCGTGCCCGCCCGCCTGCCGGATCTCCAGCGTGATGAACGCGGTCACGCCGTGGTCCAGGGCGACCGGGTCCACGTCCGGGCCATAGCCGGTGACCACGCCGCTGCGCTGCAGCCGGTCCAGCCGGGCCTGCACCGTGCCGCGGGCCACGCCGAGCCGCTGGGACGCCTGCAGCACCCCCACCCGTGGCTCGGCCGCCAGCAGGCTGATCAGCCGCGCGTCCAGTCCGTCGATCATCGAGTCAGCCCCGTCGGCATCAGGTCAGGATGTACAGAAACCACGCGTTATAGCGTTCAGTATTGTACAAATTGAGCAGCAAATAAAGTCACTGTTGCGCATTATGCTTGACGGGCCGAGCATGCTGTTCATGGACGAATTCCCAGTTACTGGCATGGATGCGGTGGTGTTCGCGGTGGGCAACGCCCGGCAGGCCGCGCACTACTACTCGACCGCGTTCGGCATGCGCTGCGTCGGCTACCGCGGTCCGGAGACCGGCTGCCGCGACGAGGTGGCCTACGTGCTGGAGTCCGGCCGGGCCCGGTTCGTGCTGCGCGGGCCGGTGCGGCCCGGCACCGAGCTGGCCCGGCACGTAGCCGAGCACGGCGACGGGGTCATCGACCTGGCCCTCGGCGTGCACTCGGCCGAGGCCGCCTACCAGTACGCGACGTCCCGCGGCGCCCGCGGCCTGGCCGAGCCGCATCTGGCCGAGGACGAGCAGGGCAAGGTGGTGCTGGCCGCCATCGCGGCCTACGGCGACACCCGGCACACCCTGGTCGAGCGGGCCGGTTACAGCGGTCCCTACCTGCCCGGCTACGTCGCCGCCGAGCCGATGGTGACGCCGCCGGAGCAGTCGTTCTTCACCGAGATCGACCACTGCGTGGGCAACGTCGAGCTGGGCCGGATGGACGAGTGGGTCGGCTTCTACCAGCGGGTGATGGGCTTCACCAACATGAAGGAGTTCGTCGGCGACGACATCGCCACCGAGTACTCCGCGCTGATGAGCAAGGTGGTCGCGGACGGCTCACGGGCGGTCAAGTTCCCGATCAACGAGCCGGCCGCGGGCAAGAAGAAGTCGCAGATCGACGAGTACCTGGAGTTCTACGGCGGGCCCGGGGTGCAGCACATCGCACTGGCCTGCGACGACATCGTGACCACGGTGCGCGGCATGAAGGCGGCCGGGGTCAGCTTCCTGACCACCCCGGACAGCTACTACGACACGCTCGGCGAGTGGGCCGGTGAGACCCACGTTGGCGTGCACATCCTGCGTGAGCTGGGCATCCTGGTCGACCGGGACGAGGACGGCTACCTGCTGCAGATCTTCACCAAGCCGGTGCAGGACCGGCCCACGGTGTTCTTCGAGCTGATCGAGCGGCACGGCTCGGAAGGCTTCGGCAAGGGCAACTTCAAGGCCCTGTTCGAGGCCATCGAGCGGGAGCAGGCCCGCCGCGGCAACCTCTGACCCGGATTCATGGCGTGGGCTGGGCTGGCGGGCAGTCGGGGCAGTCCAGGCAGGCCATGCAGGCGCTGCCGCCGACGCAGAACGGGCAGGTGACCACCGGCCGGATCCGCCCGCACAGCGGGCAGTGCCGGTGGTCGCCCGCCTTGATCCCACCGCAGCTCACCGGCCAGCCCGACCCGACATAAAACGCATAGCGGGCAAAGTAGCTGATCCCCGGCAGCGGCCGGGCCCGCTTCAGCGGAACATCAGCTGGTAACCGGCCTGGCGCAGCTCGCTGATCACTTCGTCGCAGTGCGCCGGCCCGCGCGTCTCCACCTGGAGCAGCACCTCGACCTCGCCGACCTGGAGCCGCGGCGTGACCCGCTCGTGCATCACGTCCAGCACGTTGGCGCCCAGCCCGGCCACCGCGGCCAGCAGGGCGGCCAGCGCGCCGGGGCGGTCCGGGATCCGGCACCGGAACGTCAGGTACCGGCCGGCCGCGGCCAGCCCGTGCCGCAGCACCTTGGACAGCAGCAGCGGGTCGATGTTGCCGCCGGACAGCACCACCACCACCGGCGGCTCGAACATGCCGGCGTACTCCAGCAGGCCGGCCACCCCGGCCGCGCCGGCTGGCTCGACGACCTGCTTGGCCCGCTCCAGGCAGAGCACCAGCGCCCGGGACAGGCTCTCCTCGGACACCGTCACCACCCGGTCCTCGTAGGCCGAGATGATGCCGAACGGGATGTCCCCGGGCAGGCAGACGGCGATCCCGTCGGCCATGGTTCCCGCGGCCGCCACCCGGACCGGGTGCCCGGCGGCCAGCGAGGCCGGGTAGCCCGCCACCGCCTCGGCCTGCACCCCGATCACCTGGACGGTCGGGTCGGTGCTCTTGACCGCGACGGTGACCCCGGCGGCCACGCCCCCGCCACCGACCGGGATGGCGATGGTCCGCACCTGCGGGCACTGCTGCATGATCTCCAGGCCCAGGGTGCCCTGGCCGGCCACGATGTCCGGGTGGTCGAACGGGTGGATGAGCACCGCCGACCGCTCCCTGGCGTACTCGCGGGCGTACTCCACCGCGTCGTCCACCGTGTCGCCGTGGAAGATGATGTCCGCCCCGTAGCCCCGGGTGGCCTCGATCTTGGGCAGCGGCGCGCCCACCGGCATGATGACGGTGGCTTTCACGCCGAGGATCTCGGCCGCGAACGCCACCCCCTGGGCATGGTTGCCGGCGCTGGCCGCGACCACCCCGTTGGCCCGCTCGGCGTCGCTCAGCCGGGAGATCCGGTAGTACCCGCCGCGGGCCTTGAATGACCCGGTCCGCTGCAGGTTTTCGCACTTGAGGAACACCGGGCCGCCGAGCCGCTCGGACAGCACGCGGGAGTGCAGCAGCGGGGTGGGCGGCAGCACGTCCCGGAGCACGTCGTGGGCGGCGGCAACGTCGGCGGCGCCCACCGGGGAGGAGATCATCGCCATGCATGAAGTGTCGCACTCGTGGTCAACGTGGGCGGCCGGGATGCGAGCAGCGCAGACCCGCACATGACGGAGATGCGAAGCTCTCCGCCGCACGACGTATGGTCGGTACTGTGCAGTCACACAACCAGAATCCCCAAGCTGACTCCGTCCCGCCCCGGCCGAGCGCGGTAACCCTGGGCGAACTGCGCGCCACCGGGCACCGGTACGAGACGGTAAAAGACGAACTGCGCCGCAACCTGCTGGCCAGGATGCGGGTGGGCGAAGACCGCTTCCCCGGCATCGTCGGCTTCGGCCAGACCGTGCTGCCGCACGTCGAGCGGGCCATGCTGGCCGGGCACGACACGATCCTGCTCGGCGAGCGGGGCCAGGGTAAGACGCGGCTGATCCGCACCCTGCCCGTGCTGCTCGACGAGTGGAGCCCGGCCGTCGAAGGCTGCGAGATCAACGACCACCCGTACCAGCCGGTCTGCGCGCGCTGCCAGCGGCTGGCCGCGGAGCTGGGCGACGGGCTGCCGGTCATCTGGCGGCACCGCACCGAGCGGTACGGCGAGAAGCTGGCCACGCCGGACACCAGCGTCGGCGACCTGATCGGCGACATCGACCCGGTCAAGGTGGCCGAGGGCCGCACCCTGGGTGATCCGGAAACCATCCACTTCGGCCTGGTGCCCCGGACCAACCGGGGCATCTTCTGCCTGAACGAGCTGCCTGACCTGGCCGAGCGGATCCAGGTCGCGCTGCTCAACGTGCTCGAGGAGCGGGACATCGGGGTGCGCGGCTACGCGCTCCGGCTGCCCCTCGACCTGGTCCTGGTGGCCAGCGCCAACCCCGAGGACTACACCAACCGGGGCCGGATCATCACCCCGCTGAAGGACCGGTTCGGCGCGGAGATCCGCACCCACTACCCGCTCACCCTGGACGACGAGCTGGCGCTGACCGTGCAGGAGTCGCTGCTCGCCTGGGACGGCGCCGACCCGGGGGCCACCCTGCCCGAGCACCTGGTCGAGGTCATCGCCCGGTTCACCCGGCTGGTCCGGGCCTCGCCCGCGGTGGACGCCCGGTCCGGCGTGTCGGCCCGGTTCGCGATCGCCGCCGCCGAGTCGGTGGCCGCGTCGGCGGTGCGCCGGGCCGCGCTCACCGGCGAGGCCCAGCCGGTGGCCCGGATCTGCGACCTGCCGCCGATCGTGGGCAGCCTGCGCGGCAAGGTGGAGTTCGAGGTCAGCGAGGAGGGCCGGGAGGCCGAGGTGCTGGAGCACCTGCTCCGCCGGGCGGTCGCCGAGACGTTCCGGTCCCGGCTGGGCAGCGCCGACCTGAGCGGGCTGCTGGCCACGTTCGAGAACGGCGGCTCGGTGGAGACCGGCGACCTGATCCCCGCGGACATGCTGCTGAACCGGATCGGCGAGGTCCCCGGCCTGGCCCGGATCATGGAACGGCTCGGCATGGACGGTGGCGAGTCGTTCGGCGAGGCGGCGGCGGCGCTGGAGTTCGCGCTGGAAGGCCTGTACCTGATGCGGCGGCTGTCGAAGGATGTCATCGACGGCAGTGCCGTGTACCGCACCTGAGAGGTGACGCACCCCCGTGAGTGGTTACCGGTACGGCGAGTACCACGACGGGCCGGACCCGCTGGCCCCGCCGTTCGACGCCCGCGGCGCGCTGGATGAACTGGGCGACGCGGTGCTGGACGGCGCGGACCCGTCCAGCGCGCTGCGCGACCTGCTGCGCCGCGGCCTGAACGGCCGCCGCGGCCTGGACGACATCCTGCGCCGGGTGCGCGAGCGGCAGCAGGAGATCCGCAGCCGGGGCCGCCTGGACGGCATCCTGGAGCAGGCCCGCGCGCTGCTGGACACGGCCATCGGGCAGGAGCGGGCCGAGCTGTTCCCCGACCCCAGCGATGAGGCCCGGCTGCGCGAGGACGAGCTCGATGCGCTGCCGCCGGACACCGCGCAGGCCATCCGCCGGCTGGCCGACTACAACTGGCGCAGCCCGGCCGCCCGGCAGACGTTCGAGCAGCTCAAGGACCTGCTCCGGTCGGAGGTGCTGGACAGCCAGTTCCGCGGCATGAAGGAAGTGCTGCAGCGGCCCGACCCGGAGGCCATGCAGCGGGTCAAGGACATGCTGGCCGAGCTGAACCAGATGCTGGAGCGGGACGCCCGCGGTGAGCACACCCAGGCCGACTTCGATCAGTTCATGGACCGGTACGGCGACATGTTCCCGGAGCAGCCGCGGGACCTGGAAGAGCTGGTGGACTCGCTGGTGCGCCGGGCCACCGCGGCGCAGCGGCTGCTCGGCTCGCTGACCGAGGGGCAGCGCGACGAGCTGGCCGCGCTGATGGAGCAGGCGCTGCAGGACGCCGGGCTGGCCGCGGAGATGGCCCGGCTGTCCGACTCGCTGCGGGCCCGGCGGCCGGAGCTGGACATGATGGCGCAATGGCCCGGCGACCCGATGACCGGCGACCAGCCGCTCGGCCTGAGCGACGCCACCACCGCGCTGGCTGACCTGGCTGACCTGGCCGATCTGGAAGCGGAGCTGCGCCAGGACTACCCGGGCGCCCGGCTGGACGACATCGACGAGGCGGCTATCCGGCGCGCGCTCGGCCGCCAGGCGGTGGACGACATGGAGGCGCTCCGGCAGACCGAGCGGGAGCTGGAGCGGCAAGGATATTTGCAGCGTAACGCCGGCCAGCTGGAACTCACGCCCAAGGCGGTGCGGCGTCTTGGGGAGACGGCGCTGAGGCGGGTCTTCGCGGATCTGCCCGATGGTGGTTACGGCGACCACGACCAGCGCGACGCGGGACAGGCCGGCGAGTACACCGGAGCCACCAGGCGCTGGCAGTTCGGTGACGAGCAGGCCATCGACGCGCCCGCCACGGTGCGCAACGCGCTGCTGCGGGACGCGGCCGCGTTCCGGCCGGAGCCCGGCGAGGACCCCGGCCGCCGTGATCCCCAGCACTGGGAGGGGACGCCGCCCCGGGTCCGGCTTACCGGCGAGGACTTCGAGGTCGGTGAGACGCAGCGGCGCGCGTCGGCCGCGGTCTGCCTGCTGGTCGACCTGTCCTACTCGATGGCGCTGCGCGGCACCTGGGGCGCGGCCAAGCAGACCGCGCTGGCCCTGCACGCCCTGGTGCGCAGCCGGTTCCCGCAGGACTCGATCCAGGTCATCGGGTTCTCCAACTACGCCAGGGAACTGCGCGAGACCGACCTGGCCGGGCTGGGCTGGGACATGGTCCAGGGCACCAACCTGCATCACGCGCTGGTGCTGGCCGGCCGGTACCTGGACCGGCGCCCGGAACACGACCCGGTGGTGCTGATCGTCACCGACGGCGAGCCGACCGCGCACCTGCGCCGGGACGGCCAGTCCTGGTTCGACTGGCCGCCCGCGCCGGAGACGATCCAGCTCACCCTGGCCGAGGTGGACAAGATGACCCGGCGGCACGCCTCGCTGAACGTGTTCATGCTGGCCGAGGACGAGCGGCTGACCGATTTCGTCAACGAAGTGGCCCGGCGGAATGGCGGCCGGGTGCTCCGCGCGGTGCCGGAACGGCTCGGCGAGTTCGTGGTCCGCGACTTTCTGCGCACCCGCCGGGAGTCCCGCCGGTAGGTAATGCCCCGGTCAGTGACTCATCCCGCAACGTCCCGTAGGTCACCTGCCGGGATCCCCGGGATAGATTTTGGTTTACGGCTTTTGTGAGCTTCCCGCAGCGCCCGGGTGGCCGTAGTAGCGTGCGGCAGTTACCCGATCGGTGGGCCAAACGCGCGGCAGCCGGATTTGGCCCGCTTCTCTCTAGGAGGCCTACGTGAGCGCTGTGACCGAATCAGGGCCGAAGACGTCGGGCAAGAAGCCCGTGGTGCTGATTCTCGCGATCCTCGGGGTACTGTTCCTGCTCCTCGCGATCGTCTACCTGGCCGTGCCGGCCAAGGACCTGCCGGGCTTCATTGGTTACATCAAGAACGGCGGCGCAGGTAAGCACAACCTGCGGATGGCCATCTCGCTGGTGATCGCCGTCGCGTGTGGCGCGGGCGCCTGGTTCGCCAGCCGGAGCGGCAAGCCGGCCAGCAAGTAACCAGGTCCGCCCCGGCCGGGGGTGCGCCCGGCCGGGGCTGCTCTGGGACCTGCGGTTAGCTCTAAGATCAGGGCATGTCTTTCACCGAGCGGCTGTGGGTCTGGCTGCACGTCGCGTTCGTCGTTTTCACCATTGGCCCGGTCACTATCGCGACCATGTCCACCCCGCGGTACATCCGGGCCGGCAACATCGGCGTGCTGCGCTACCTGTCCCGGCTGACCCGGATATTCGGCGCAGCCTCGCTCGGCGTGCTGCTTTTTGGCATCATCGCAGGCCAGTCGCTGGACAAGATGGCCAAGGCGTGGATCACCGCGTCGCTCACGCTGTTCGTGGTCGCCCTGGTCCTGCTGGTGCTCATCATGCGGGACCAGAGCCGGGCCATCGGCGCGCTGGAAGCCGCCCAGGCCCCACCCACCGAGTCCGCGCCCACCCAGTCCGCGCCCGCCGAGGCCACCGCGGCCGACGTGGAACCGGCTCCGGCCGAGCCGGCCACCGAGGCCGGCGGGACGGCCACCACCACCCGGGTGTCCGCCGCCCACGTGGCCAGCATGGAGCGCGGCCGGATCGCGTCGATGGCCGGCGTGGTCAGCCTGATCTGGCTGGTCATCCTGGTGCTGATGATCTGGAATTCCTAGGCCAGCGCCTGGCGCAGGTCCTCCAGCAGGTCCTCGGCCGTCTCGATGCCCACCGACAGCCGGACCAGGTCGGCCGGCACCTCCAGCGGCGACCCGGCCGCCGACGCGTGCGTCATCCGGGCCGGGTGCTCGATCAGCGACTCCACCCCGCCGAGCGACTCGCCCAGCGTGAACAACTGGGTCCGGCCGCACACCGCGACCGCGGCCGCCTCGCCGCCGCGCACCCGGAACGACACCATCCCGCCGAAGCCGCGCATCTGCTTGGCCGCCACCTCATGGCCCGGGTGCCCGGGCAGGCCCGGATAGAACACCTCGGTCACAGCCGGGTGCGCAGCCAGCATGTCGGCCACCCGGGCCGCGTTCTGCCCGTGCTGCTCCATCCGGACCGCAAGGGTCTTGATGCCACGCAGCGTCAGCCACGCATCGAATGGTCCCGCGATGCCGCCGGTAGCGTTCTGCAGGAAAGGAATGTGCTCGTCCAGCGGGCCGCGGGCACCTTCCGCGCCCGCCTGGATGACGAGCGCGCCACCGACCACGTCGGAGTGGCCGCCGAGATACTTGGTGGTGGAGTGCACCACCGCGTCCGCGCCCAGCGCCAGCGGCTGCTGCAGGTACGGCGAGGCGAACGTATTGTCCACCACCAGCAGCGCCCCCGCGTCGTGGGCGAGCTGGGCCAGCGCGCCGATGTCCGCGATGGACAGCAGCGGGTTGGTCGGCGTCTCGGCCCAGAGCAGCCGGGCCGGCCGCCCGGCCAGCGCGTCGCGCACCGCCCGCGTGTCGGACAGGTGCACCGGGGTGTAGCTGATCCCCCAGCCGGCCAGCACCCGGGACATCAGCCGGAACGTCCCGCCATACGCGTCGTCCGGGATGATCACGTGATCCCCGGGCACGCAGGCCGCCCGGAGCAGGCAGTCCTCGGCGGCCATCCCGGACGCGAACGCGAACGCCCGCGCGCCGCCTTCCAGTGCGGCCAGGCACTCCTCCAGCACGCCCCGGGTGGGGTTGGCGGTGCGCGAGTACTCGTAGCCCTCGCGCAGCCCGCCGACCCCGTCCTGCTTGTAGGTGGACACCTGGTAGATGGGCGGGATCACGGCCCCGGTCCGCGGGTCAGCCTGCTGGCCCGCATGGATGGCCAGCGTCTCGAACCCGCCCGCAGAGTTCTTGATCGTCACCCATGACACTCTGTCATAGCTGATCAGCGAGTGCGGGGCCGGCCGTCCTGACCGCCGTGGTGCTGGCCATCATGGCTGTCGGAGCCATCGTGGCTACCGCCGGAGCGGTGGCTGGTCTGCCTGGACTGCCTGGGCTGCCTGGACTGGCCGGGCTGGCGTGACTGGGCGGGCGGCCCGGGCTGGCCGGCCAGCTCCAGCAGCGGGAACGCCCGGTGCCGCCGGGGCGGGACCAGGAAGTTCTGCCGCCGGGTGGCGGTGATGAACCGCTCCAGGCCGTTGTCATCGGTCGAGCCGGCCAGGAAGTCCTTCTGCAGCTGCTGCGCGGCCTGCTCGGTGCGCATCCGGGCGAACAGGTCCGCGGTCGGGACGTACATGAAGAACTGCAGCTTGAACTGGTTGCTGCCGGCCGGCACCTCGACCCCGGCCGGCCCGGGGAAGGTACGGAACGCGGGCACGTCCATGGTGTCCAGCCCGGGACCGTCCGCCCTGATGTGCAGCGGCGTGCCATCGGCCGCCCGGGACACCTGCTGCAGCGCCGACTCGTGCCCGATCCGGTGCTCACCGGTGAACGTGGCGCCGAGCCGGGCGTTGCCCGGGGCGAACTTGCCGTGCGCGTCCTGGGCGCCGAGCAGCGCGGCGTTGGTGCCCTGGAACACGTTGTTGATGAACGCCGGGCCGCCGCCGTCGCGGAACTGCTCGGCGTTGCCCACCGACGGGATCCCGTTGGGCGTGCCGAGCTGGTTGGAGCGGAACATGTACTGGCACCGCTCGGTGAACGGCTCGCCGTCCGGGTGCCTGGGGTCCTGCCCGGGCAGTGCGTAGAACTGGAACAGGTCCTCGATCACGTGCGAGAAGTGGGCGATCGACCCGTTGTCGAAGTAGTCGCCCGGCTCCGCGCTGGTCAGCTTGGCCGTCGCGTTGCCGGCGAACGTGGTGATGGCCGCCGGGCCGCTGCCGTCCACCTGCTGGTCGGCGAAGCTCATCC
>DATCUG010000455.1:0-3260 GCA_036567525.1 Streptosporangiaceae bacterium
ACGCCGGCCCGTCAGCATCACGCCGGCCCGCTAGCATCACGCTGGCCCGCCAGCAGGGCGTCCACCTCGGCCTCGGCCGGCATCGCGTCGGAGCAGGCCAGCCGCCCGGCCACGATGGCCCCGGCCGCGTTGGCGAACCGGATGACCCGGCTCAGCTCCCAGCCGGCCAGCAGGCCGTGGCACAGCGCCCCGCCGAACGCGTCGCCGGCCCCGATGCCGTTCACCACCTCGACCGGGACCGGCGGGACGGTGGCCGGGCCCGAGCCGTCCTGGGCCAGCACCCCGGCCGGGCCCTGCTTGACCACGGCCAGGTCGGCGCCGTGACTGAGCAGGGCTTTGGCCGCCCGGGCCGGGTCGCGTTCGGCCACCGCCGTGTCGACCTCGTCCAGGTTGCCGACCGCCACCGTGACCAGGCCGAGCGCGGCCTGCACCCATTCCCGGGCCGCCTCCCGGGACGGCCAGAAGGCCGGCCGGTAGTCCAGGTCGAGCACGGTCAGGCCCGCCTTGCCGCGTGCTTCGAGCGCGGCCAGCGTGGCCGTCCGGCTCGGCTCGGCGCACAGGCCGGTGACCGTGACCCAGAACACGCCGGCCGCCCGGATGGCCGGGTAGTCCAGCTCGTCCGCCCGGATCTCCAGGTCGGGTGCTTTGGGGTACCGGTAGAAGTAGATCGGGAAGTCATCCGGCGGGAAGATCTCGCAGAACGTGACCGGCGTGGGCAGCCCGGGCACCTCGGTGACGAACCGGTCGTCCACCCGGTAGCCGCGCAGCGCGGTGTGCACGAACCGGCCGAACGGGTCGGCGCCGGTCCGGGTGATCACCGCCGACCGGTGGCCCAGCCGGGCCGCGGCCACGGCCACGTTGGTGGCGCTGCCGCCCAGGTACTTGCCGAATGTGTCGACCTGGTCGAGGCTGACCCCGGTCTGCAGCGGGTACACGTCCACGCCGACCCGGCCCATGGTGAGCACCTCGAACGGCGCGGTCTCCGGGCCGGCTCCCGATGCGCCCGCCGCGTCTGGCGCGGCGGCTCGGGCCGCGTCCGCTGCGTGCGCCGCGGCGGCCCCCGCTGCGTCCGCCGCGTCGCTGGTCATGGCGGCCATGTAACTTCCATGTGCGCACTAAGTCAATAGTTTGTCCTGACATACTGACGTAGTGGTGTGCTATAAGTCCTGTCATAGTGCCTAACCCGGCGGTAGGTAAGGGCGGTGGCGGCGGTGGGTTCTGCGCTGAGCCTGATCACGGTGGACCGGGCCAGCCCGGTGCCGCTGTACTTCCAGGTGGCCCAGCACCTGGAACGCGCCATCGAGAGTGGCGAGCTGCCGGCCGGCGCCCGGCTGGAGAACGAGGTCCTGCTGGCCGAGCAGCTCGGGCTGTCCCGGCCGACCATGCGGCGCGCTATGCAGTACCTGGTGGACCGGGGCATGCTGGTCCGCAAGCGGGGCATCGGCACCCAGGTGGTGCGGGCCAAGGTGAAGCGCCCGGTCGAGCTGTCCAGCTTGTGGGATGACCTGGCCAGCAGCGGCCAGCGGCCGACCACCACCGTGCTGGCCAACACGGCCGAGCAGGCGGCGGGCGCGGTGGCCCGCCACCTGGGCGTGGCCGAGGGCACGCCGGTGACCGTGCTGGAGCGGCTGCGGTTCGCCCGCGGCGAGCCGCTGGCCCGGTTGCGCAACTACCTGCCGCCCGCCCTGGTCCCCGGGCTGACCGACGACGCGCTGCAGCGGCAGGGCCTGTACCAGCTGCTCCGGTCCGGCGGCGTCACGCTGCACGCGGCGGCGCAGACCATCGGCGCCCGCGCGGCCACCCTGGCCGAGGCCCGGCTGCTGGAGGAGGCCAAGGGCGCGCCGCTGCTCACCATGGAGCGCACCACCTACGACGACCAGGGCCGGGCCGTCGAGTACGGCACGCACATCTACCGCGCCTCGCGGTACTCCTTCGAGGTAGCCCTCCTAGCCCGCTGACCGCCCGGCCCGGATCCGTCAGCGCGGTGAGTTTGTGGTCACCGCTGACCACAAACTCACCGCACTCTTGCGAATGCCTAGTTCCCGGGTGGCGGGCTGCCCAGGGTGACGGGGCGGGGCGGGTCCAGGTCGGGGCCGACGGTGCTGAGCAGCCAGCCGTCCCCGGCCGGCCGGGGGGCCGCGGCCAGGCAGAACCGGCCCCAGCACGTGGTCAGGCCGCGCGCCCACACGTCAGCCAGCCAGCCGAACGGGAGTTCCGCCACCATGCCGTCCCCGTCGCGGGCCAGCCTGGGTGGCTGGCCTTCCGGGATCATGGTCAGTGTGACGGCCAGGTCCCGCTGCCCGGTCCAGGACCGCAGCGCGCTCACCGCCCGCCCGTACAGCGCCGCGTGCAGCGCGGGCCGCGCCGCGGCCACCTCGCCCGCACCAATGCTGGCCGGATCGGCTGCGCCGCGCAGCCGCCCGGCCCAGGCCGCGATGACCGTCGCGGCCAGCCGGTCCGGCAGCAGCCCGCCCAGGCCGATCACCCTGTCCAGGCCGTCGTCCGGGTCGTCCGCCGGGACGCGGGACACCGCCCGGTAGCTGACGGACCGCCTGGCGAACGCCATCACCTGGCCCGCGCCCCCGCCGGCGAGCCCGGTCCACCCGGACGGCGGCGGCGTCCCGGCGGCCAGCGGATCCGCCGGGCCCCGGCTGGTCACGATCAGTACCCGCAGGTCGGCCGCGTACCGCGCCCACAGGTCCAGCACCTCCAGGCAGGGAAAGCCCTGGCCGGCCAGCACGCTGAGGATCTGCTCGCCGTCCAGGTCGGCGTGGTCCAGCGCGCGCAGCTCCCCGGCCGCCCAGCGCAACCGGTGCGGCTGGCCGCCGCAGTCCAGCCGGGCCTCGGCCGCGGACAGCCCGGCCCACCACGGCCCGGTCATCCGGATCCCTCCGCCCAGTTCAGCGGGATCCGGATGATGGCCCGCTGGGTCAGCGTGGTCGGCATGATGTCCAGCCGGGTAGCCGCCGGGTCGAGCACCGGCCAGAACTCGATCTGCCCGCCGGCCCGGTCCGGCCCGGAGTGCCAGCCACCGGGCCGGCCCAGGTAGTGCTGGCCCCGGTCGTCCGCGGCCCACCAGATCAGCATCGGCTGGCCGGCCAGGCTCAGGCCCTCGTGCCAGTGCGGCAGGCCGGGGCTGAGTTCCACGTCGGCGGTCAGCTCGTCCGCGGTGGACCGCACCGCCAGCACCGCCACGGTCACCCCGTCGAACCGCGGCGTGGCCGCGCCTACCATGACCCGCCCGTCCGGGCCGGCCGCGC
>DATCUG010000456.1:0-11930 GCA_036567525.1 Streptosporangiaceae bacterium
GGGTGCGGCCGCTGCACCGGCTTGGGCAGCCCGGGCGAATCGGTGACCGGGTAATACCGGCCGCCGAACGAGAACGTCTTGCCCTCCGGCGTGTCCCACAGCCCGGTGATCACCGCGAGCTGCTCCTCCAGCCGGTCGAACCGCTCGCCGGCCGGCGGGAACGGGATGCCGTAGGCGGCGTGTTCGGCCTCGAACCAGCCCGCACCCAGGCCAAGCTCGATGCGGCCGCCGCTCATCTCGTCGGCCTGGGCCACCGCGACGGCCAGCGGCCCGGGCAGCCGGAACGTGGCCGAGGTGACCAGCGTGCCCAGCCGGATCCGGGTCGTCTGCACGGCCAGCCCGGCCAGCGTCAGCCAGGAGTCGGTCGGCCCGGGCAGCCCGCTCACGTCGCCCATCTTCAGCCAGTGATCCGACCGGAAGAACGCGTCGAAACCCAGTTCCTCGGCGGCCTTGGCCACGGCCAGCAGCCGCCCGTAATCGGCGCCCTGCTGCGGTTCGGTGAAGATCCTCAGCTGCATGCTCCCCATCCTCCCGTACCGCCGGGATCGCCGCGCGGGACGGGGTTATGGTCGAGATAATTCCCCCCAAACCGTGAGGAGTCGTCATGACATCCCCGGCTGCGCAGATTCCCGGCTATGTCGCCGGGACCTGGGATCTCGACCCGGTTCACTCCACCATCGGCTTCGTGGTCCGGCACCTGATGGTGAGCAAGGTCCGCGGCAGGTTCACCACGTTCGAGGCGCAGGTGGTCACCGCGCCCGACCCGCTGGCCTCCTCGGCCACCGCCACCATCGACCTGTCCTCGGTGGACACCGGGGTCGAGCAGCGGGACAACGACCTGCGCTCGACCAACTTCTTCGACGTGGCCACCCACCCGAAGATGACGTTCGTATCCACCGGGATCCGGCCGGACGGCGACACGTTCATCGTGGACGGCGACCTGACCATCCGGGGGGTGACCAAGCCGGTGGCGCTGACCGTCGAGGTCAACGGGTTCGGCCCGGACCCGTTCGGCGGCACCCGGGCCGGATTCTCGGCCACCGGCGAGATCAACCGGACCGACTTCGGGGTCAGCTTCAACGCCCCGGTGCCCGGCGGGGTCATGATCAGCGAGACCGTCCGGCTGGAGATCGAGGCCGAGGCGGTGCTGCGCAAGGAGGAGTAGACCCGGCCCGCGCGCTCAGCCGCGGGCTCAGCCGCGGGTGAGCGTGGCCACGCACTCCACGTGGTGCGTCATCGGGAACGCGTCGAACGCGCGCAGCTCGCCGAGCTGCCAGCCGGCCTGGCGGAACGTCCCGATGTCCCGGGCCAGCGTGGCCGGGTCGCAGGACACGTAACCGACCCGGGTCAGGCTGGTGCCGGGGGCCAGCAGCTGGTCCAGCACGGCCCGTCCGGCGCCGGCCCGCGGCGGGTCGAGCACGGCCAGCGTGGCCTGCGCCCAGCCGGCCCGGGCCAGCACCTCGGCCACGTCGCCGCGGTGCACCCGGGCCCACGGGGTGGCCCGCAGGTTGTGCCGCGCGTCCCGCACCGCGGCCTGGTCGGACTCGATGCCGATCACCGCGCCAGACGGCCCGACCGCGCCGGCCAGCAGGCCGGCGAACAGGCCCGCGCCGCAGTACAGGTCCAGCGCCACCTCACCGGGCTGGGGCCGCACCGCGCCGCGGACCGCTTCGGTCAGCGCGTCCGCGGCGGCCGGGTGCACCTGCCAGAACACGCCCGCGCTGACCCGCCAGCTCCGGCCGGCCGCGGGCTGGTGCAGGAACGGCCCCCCGCGCAGCGCGGTCAGCCGCCCGTCCGGCCCGGCGGCCAGCACCGGGTCCGTTCCTTCCGCAACCCAGCTGGCATAACGCTCCTGCCCGCCTGATCGCCCCGGACGGCGCGCGGCCTTCCCGGGCCGGCCGCCCTGGCCGGCCGGGGTGACCACGATGGCCCGCTGCCCGCTGCCTGGCGCGGACACCACCTGGACCGAGCCGGCGCCCGGCCACCGGTGCGCGGTCGCCCCGGCCTGGTCCACCAGCGGGTGCGCGATCGGGCAGTGCCCCACGTCGATGACCTCGTGCGACCGGTGCTTGCGCAGCCCGGCCGTGCCGTCCGGGCCGACCGCGAACCGGACCCGGGTGCGCCAGCCCAGCCCGGCCGGGTCGCCGGGCAGCGGCTCGACGGTCACCGCGCGGTCCAGCCCGGCGATCCGGCGCAGCTGCTGGCTGATCACCGCCGCTTTGAGCCGCCGCTGCGCGTCCGGGCTGGCGTGCTGCCAGTCGCAGCCGCCACAGCCGCCCGGCCGGGCGTGCGGGCAGGGCGGCTCGACCCGGTCCGCCGACGCGGCCAGCACCTGCACCGCGTCGGCCCGGGCGAACCGGGTGGTGGCCTCGGTGACCTGGGCCAGCACCCGCTCGCCGGGCAGCGCGTGCCGGACCAGGACGACCCGCCCGGACGGTTCCCTGGCCACACACCAGCCGCCCTGGGCGGCCTCGCCCACCTCGAGTTCGAGCAGGTCCACGACGTTCCTTTAGTTCAGTTGGAGGGAGTATTCTGGCCGGCCGTCTCACCTAGTCAGGACAGGGAATACCGTTGGCGGGCACATCAGTCATGCGTTGGCCGGCACTGTACTCATCCAAGGGGCGGTCGTGCACATTGTGATCATGGGTTGCGGGCGGGTCGGATCGACCCTCGCGCACATCCTCGAAGACCAGGGCCACTCGGTCGTGGTCATCGACCAGGACCGGGATGCGTTCCGCAAGCTCGGCTCGACGTTCAAGGGCAAGAAGATCACCGGCATCGGGTTCGACCAGAACGTGCTGCGTGAGGCGGGGATCGAGCACGCGGACGCGTTCGCGGCCGTCAGCAGCGGCGACAACTCCAACGTCATCGCGGCCCGGGTGGCCCGGGAGTCGTTCGGCGTGAAGCGGGTCGCGGCGCGCATCTACGACCCGCGCCGGGCCGAGGTCTACCAGCGGCTCGGTATCCCGACCGTGGCCACCGTCCGGTGGACCGCGGACCAGATGCTGCGCCGGCTGCTGCCCGAGGGGGCCGAGCCGCTGTGGCGAGACCCGACCGGCGCGGTGGTGCTGGCCGAGGTGGCCTACGGCGACGACTGGGTGGGCGAGAAGACCAGCGCGGTGGAGGAGTCAGCCCGGGCCCGGGTCGCGTTCCTGTCCCGGGTCGGTGAGGTGGTCATGCCCGGGCCGGGCACGGTGCTCCAGGAAGGTGACGTGCTGCACGTGATCGCGCTGGAAGGGGACCTGGAGCGGATCTCGGCCGCGCTGTCCACCCGGGCCCCGGGCGGCAAGGCGAGCAAGGGAGGCCACTGATGCGGGTCGCCATCGCGGGAGCGGGCGCGGTGGGCACGTCCATCGCCGCCGAACTGCTGGACAACGGGCACGAGGTCCTGCTCATCGACAAGAACCCGCGGGCGATCGCGGTGGACAGCGTGCCGCGCGCCGAGTGGCTGCTGGCGGACGCGTGCGAGATCGCCTCGCTGGACGAGGCGTCGCTGGAGCGGTGCAACGTGGTGATCGCGGCCACCGGGGACGACAAGGCCAACCTGGTCGTGTCGCTGCTGGCCAAGACCGAGTACGGGGTGCCCCGGGTGGTGGCCCGGGTCAGCCAGCCGAACAACGAGTGGCTGTTCAACGAGTCGTGGGGGGTGGACGTGGCCGTGTCCACCCCGCGGCTGCTGTCCGCCCTGGTCGAGGAGGCGGTCAGCGTCGGCGACCTGGTCCGGCTGATGACGTTCCGGCAGAGCGAGGCCAGCCTGGTCGAGCTGACCATGCCGGATGACGCGCCGCTGGCCGGGCGCCGAATCGGCGACATCCAGTGGCCAGCCGACACCGCCCTGGTCGCCATCTTGCGGGACGGCCGGGTCATCGTCCCGGCCAAGGACGACCCGCTGGAGACCGGCGACGAACTGCTGTTCGTGACCAGCGAGGACGTGGAGGACGAACTAGCCCAGCTGCTGGCGAACGGTCACGGGTAGGCCGGGCTACCTCGTCTCGGTGATCTCCGGGCCGCGCTCGAACGGGTTGAGCGGGCCGCCGAAGCGCTCCTGCTCGGCGGCCATCTGCTCCTCCATGGCCCGGCGGGCCTCTTCGGGCAGCTGGATCTCGAGCAGGTCGCGGGGCGGCACCGGGTGATCACCGCGGACCACCACCACCCCGGCGAAGACCTCCTCGAACGGCCCGGCCGCCGCGGCGTGCCGGGCGGCCGGCCCGGTGATCACCCCGCGAAGGAACCAGCGCGGCCCGTCCACGCCGAGGAACCGGACCTGCTGCAGCCCGCCCTGGCCGAGCGACGGATCGGCCGGCACCCGGGCGTGCAGTTCGGCGCCGAACGGCCCGTCGGCCTCCTGGCTGTTCCCGCCGGCCTGGGTCACCGCGGCGGCGATCTCCTGCCGCACGTCGTCCCACAGCCCACCGCTCTTGGGCGCGGCGAACGCCTGCAGCTGCAGTGAGCTGTCCCCGCGCACCACCGCGATCAGCGGCCCCTGGTCATCGGCGATGTTGAGCTGGATCTCGAATCCTTCGGCCATCGGCACCTGCAGGCTGCCGAAGTCGACCCGCTCGGCGGCCGGGATGTCGCCGGCCGCGTCCCACGGGCCCCAGCCGGCTGCTGCTCCTGATGGCTCCTGATCATCCGGGCCCGGGTTAGCCTCGGCTTCACCCGCTGCTGCCCAGTCCTCCTCGTCTTCGGGAGCCTCGTCCTCGATGGGCCCGGGCTCCGCTTCCTCGCGGCGACGCCGACGGAACACTGCTGCTCTCCCTGCTCTCGATCGTGGGGGCGGGCTGCTGCCGGGCGGTCCGCGCCGGTCATCAGCCAGCCGCGGCTGCGCTGGCGTGCCCCCCGGTGGACCCGAAGCCGTTCTCGCCCCGGGCTGACCCGGGCAGGCTGTCCACCTCGTGGAATACCGGCGCTGCCACGCGCTGGATGACAAGTTGCGCGATGCGGTCGCCTCGCCGGAACGAGACTGGCTGGGCCGGATCGGTATTCAGCAGTGTCACCCTGATCTCGCCACGGTACCCGGCATCTACCGTGCCTGGCGCATTCACGATCGTCACCCCGTGCTTGGCGGCCAGCCCGGACCGCGGGTGCACGAACGCGGCGTACCCGTCGGGCAGCGCGATGGCTATCCCGGTCGGCACCATGGCCCGGGCACCCGGTGCCAGGTCCACGTCGGCCGCGGCCACCAGGTCAACCCCGGCGTCACCCGGATGGGACCGGGCGGGCAGCGGCAGCTCGGGGTCCAGCCGCTTGATGAGCACGTCCACCGGGTCCGTGCCCGGGTTCACCGGTGACATGAGAGACTCCAGGTCCGCAGGCGCCTGTTCACTCAGGCGACCCTACAACCGCTGCCTGCCGCTCAGGTACGGCGCCGCGCGGGTCAGCGCGGCCGCGGTGGGCACGGCGACGATCGCCCCGGGGATGCCGGCCACCACCCCGCCGACGGCCAGCACCAGGATGACCGCCAGCGGGTGCAGCCGCACCATCCGGCCCACTACCAGCGGCTGCAGCAGATGGCCCTCCAGCTGGTTCTCCAGGATGAAGATGACCACCAGGACCACGGCCGCGATCCAGCCCTTGGTGCCCAGCGTGACGCCGACCGCCACCGTGCCGGCCACCAGGATGCCGACCAGCGGGACGAACGCGGCCAGGAAGACCAGGATGGTCAGCGGCACCAGCAGCGGGACGCCCAGGATCCACAGCGAGAACCCGATGACCACGGCGTGGATGGCGGCCACCGCGATGGTGCCGCGCACGTAGTACACCAGCGTCTGCCAGGCGGCCGTGCCGGCCAGCCGGGTCCGCTGCCTGCTCTCCGGGCCGAGGAACCCGGTCAGCCAGGCCCAGATCCGGTCCCCGTCCTTGAGCAGGAAGAACGTGATGAACAGCATCAGCACCAGGCCGGCCAGGATCTCCAGGAAGATCCGCCCGCCAGACAGCACGGTGCCCGCCACCAGCGACTGGTGCTGCTTGAGGTAGGTCAGCCCCCGGTTGGCCAGGCCCTCGATGCCGCCGTGCCGGATGTGGAACGGCGGGCCGGCCAGCCAGCTCTGCAGCTCATTGCCGGTGTGGGTCAGCTCACGCACCAGCGTCGGGTAGTCCGCGGTGGCCCGGGTCGCGGCCAGCGTGATGGCCCCGCCCAGCACGCCCACCGCGAACAGCAGGGTGCACCAGGTCGCGGCCAGGGCGGGCAGGCCGGCCCGGCGCAGCCGGGACTGCACCGGCTGCAGCAGCGCGGTGAGCAGCAGCGCGGCGACGCACGGCAGCACCACCAGCTTGAGCATGCTGGCCACCCGGAAGGACAGGTAGACCACGATGCCGATGAGCAGCAGCCGCCAGCTCCAGCCCGCCGCGCGCTGCAGCCAGCTGGGCACCTGCGCGCCCGGCGGCTCCGGCCGCCGCGTGCTGCCCTGGCCGGCCGCGGTGCCCCCCGTCGTCCCGTCGATATCCTGCTTGATCAGCCCCACCCCGTTGCCCGGCCGGTCTGGGCCGCCCGGCGACGCGGCCGTCCCCGGTGCGGCCTCGCCAGGCTCAGTGGCATCCGCCTCCGGATCACGGGCGGACCCGGAACGGAGGCCGTGCCACATGCGTCGCCCAATCATGCCCTCATGTAACCAACTACGGTGGACCCATGCGTGTCTACCATGAACGGCTGCGTGTTCCGGTCAGCTGGTGGGTGCTGGACGTGTTGTCCGCAATGATGCTCGGCGCGGGCTTGCTGGCCGGCTTCGCCTGGGAACCGGCGCTGGTCGTGTACGGCGCGATCATCGTGCCGCTGGCCGCGTTCCTGATCTGCTGGGGGTGGCTGCGCATCGAGGTGAGTGGTGGCGTGCTGCGGGTAGGCAAATCGGCGTTGCCGCTGGCTCAGGCCGGCCAGGTGACCGTGCTGGACGCGGACCAGACCAGGGCGCTGCGCGGACCGCGCGCCGACCCGGCCGCGTTCCTGCTGGCCCGGCCGTATCTGCCGCGGGCGGTGTACATCCCGGTCGAGGACCCGGCCGGTGTCACCCCGTACTGGCTGATCGGCACCCGGCGGCCGGCCGAACTGGCCGCCGCGATCGAGGCGGCACGTCCTGCCGCGCGGGCGGGCGGCACGCCCGTGGGATGATCGGCAGCGGGAATCGCCATACTTGGCTTGCCGCACGGGCACCAGGCAGCAGGGAGGATGCATGTCAGATAAGGGAGAAGGCGCCAGCAAGGCGCTGGTCGGTGCCGCGGCCTTCGGGGCGGCGTACGCCGTGCGCAAGCTGATGAACCTGGGCTGGAAGCGGGTCACCGGGAAGGAACCGCCGACCGACCCGAATGACCCGGCGGTGGGCACCGCGGAAGCGCTGAGCTGGGCTATCGCACTGGGTGTGGTGATGGCGGCCGCCCGCGTGCTGGCCATCCGGGCGGCCAGCGGGCGGATCCGCCGGTCGGTGGAGAAGACTGAAAAGTCAGCTGTGAGCTGACCGCCGGGCCTGCTGGTAGGCCCGGCCGAACGCCTGCACCGTGCTGGCGGGCAGCGCGGCGGCACCGCCGAGCGCCCGGGCGCCCCAGGCCACCTGGGCGCAGTGTTCCGAGACCACGGCGCAGTGCAGGGCCTGCGCCGGGCTGGCGGCCACGCTGACCAGCCCGTGGCTGGCCAGCAGCGCGCTGGCCCGGTCGGCCAGCACCTGGACCGCGTTGCGCCCGACCCGCGCCGAGCCGCTCGGCGCGTAGCCGGTCACCGGGATGTCGCCGCCGAGGAACAGCACCGCCTCGTCGATCACGGCCGGCACCGGCTGCCGGGCGGCTGCGAACATGCTGGCGAACGGCGGATGGCTGTGCAGCACCGCCCCGATCTCGGGGAATGCCTGGTAGCAGGCGCAGTGCAGCTGGCTCTCTGAGGACGGCACCCGGCCGGGAACGGCCGGGCCAGCCAGCTGGCCGCCAGGGGTGATCACGACCAGGTCAGCCAGGCCCAGCTCCGGGTAGGGCAGCTGGGACGGGGTGATCACGATCCGCCCGTCGCCCAGCCGCGCCGACACGTTGCCACTGGTCCCTGAGCTCAGCCCGTGGCTGAGCATGCCCTGGGCGGCGGCCAGCACGGCCGCTCGCGCGGCAGCTTCGTCCTGCATGCCCCGATCTTGGCATGCCCGGCCGCCGCCGCGGCCACAGCGGCTGTCGCGCGCGGCCCGGGCAAGTTACGATACATCTCGATATCCGGCGGAGGAGGGTCAGCATGCAGGAGCCAGGCAGCGGAGCACCGGCCCGGCTGGACGACGCAGGCACGCCACCAGCCACCCAGGCGCCGGCCAGCCAGACACTCGCGAGCCAGGCGCCGGCCAGCCAGGCGCCGGCCATCCGCGCGTCGGACCGGGAGCGGGACGCGGCCACCCAGCGGCTGCAGCAGGCGTTCGCCGAAGGGCGGCTGGACGACAGCGAGTTCGACCAGCGGATGCGCACCGCGCTGTCCGCGCGGACCCGGCCCGAGCTGGACCGCCTGCTCGAGGACCTGCCACAGCCCGGGCCACCGGCCGGGCCGCCCGCGACGGCGGGCCGGCCGCCCGGGCGGCTGGCCGTCGCGTTCAAGAGCTCGGTCCGCCGGGCCGGCCGGTGGCGGGTGCCCGAGCGGTACCGGACCGTCGTGTACAAGGGCTCCGGCTGGCTGGACCTGCGGGCGGCTGAGCTGACCGCGGCCGAGACGACGCTGCTGACCGTGGCGTACAAGTCGCACATCACCATCCTGGTGCCGCCCGGGGTCCGGGTCGAGGCCAGCGGTTTCGGCGCCGACACGGACACCGGGGCAGGCCCGGCGCTGCCCGCCGATGCCCCGGTGCTGCACGTGCGCGGGTTCAGCTACAAGGGCACCATCCGGGTCCGCAACCGCCCGCCGGGCAACCCGGGCCCGGTGCCGGCCGCCAGCACCTGACACCTGGGCCGGTCAGGGCAGCAGGGCCAGCTTGCCCACGGTGGCCCGGCTTTCCAGTTCCATGACTGCCTTCGGGCCGTCGGCCAGATCATAGGTGGTGGGCTGGCCGGGGGTGAGCACCCCGGCGGCCATGAGCGCGAACAGCTCGCCCATAACCTCGCCGAACATCTGCGGGGCGGCCTGGATCAGCATGCCGATGTTGAGGCCGATGACATGGATCTGGTGCCGGTAGACCAGCTCCCAGTTCGTGATGGCCGCCTCGCCGCCGGCCACGCCGTAGACGACGACCCGGCCGGTGACCCGCCTGGCCGCGGCCAGGCTGGCGCCGAAGGTGGCACCGCCGGCTGACTCCAGCACCAGGTCGGCGCCGGCGCCGCCGGTCAGCCGGAGCACCTCGGCGGCGATGTCGGCGCCGCGGGAGTCGAGCACATGGTCGGCGCCCAGGGCACGCACGGTCTCATGCTTGCCCGGTGCGGCGGTGGCGATCACCGCCGCGCCGTAATGCTTGGCCATTTTCACCGCGGCCTGGCCGGTCGCGCCCGCCGCGGCGTGGATCAGCACGGTCTGCCCGGCGGCGATGCCGCCCAGCGGCTTGAGCGCGGCCAGTGCGGTGGGCCAGTTCACCACCAGGCCCAGCGCCTGCTCGTCAGCCCAGCCCGCGGGTACCGGCAGCACCGCGGCTGCGGGCAGCACCATGTACTCGGCGAAGGCGCCGTATCCGACGCCGATGACGTGGGCACCGGGCGCCACGCCGGTCACAGCCTCGCCCACGGCGGCGACCTCACCGGCGCCCTCGAAGCCGGCCAGGTACGGCGGCTGCGGGCCGCCGCCGAACGTGCCGCGGGCCTGGGAGATGTCGGCGAAGTTGACGCCGGCCGCGGTGACCCGGATCAGGACCTCGCCGGGGCCCGGGGCCGGCACCGGTGCGCCGGTGATCAGGCGCAGGTCCTGCGGGCCGTTCAGGGATGTCTGTTGCAGGGCGCGCATGGTGGCCGGGATGCTCACGAGAATCGGCTTCCTTCCTCAGCGTGCGTGATCGAGGCGGCGAAGCCATCATCAGCGCAATTGTTTATCGAACGACCAAGAAACCATGTCATGGCATCCTGACGTGAGTCAAGATAAAGTTGATCGAACGACAAAGAAATACGCGAGGAGGCACCCGGATGGCAGCCCGCGGCAGGCCGCGCACGTTTGACCGGGACACCGCGCTGCGCCAGGCGCTGGACGTGTTCTGGGCCCGCGGCTACGAGGGGACTTCGCTGAACGACCTGACCCGGGCCATGGGCATCGCCTCGGCCAGCATCTACGCTGCGTTCGGCAGCAAGGAAGAGTTGTTCCGCCAGACCATGGCGCTGTACGGCGCGACCGCCGGCCAGCCACCCAGGCGCGCGCTGCGCGAGCATCCCACCGCGCGGGCCGCGATCGAGGCGATGCTGCGCGCCACCGCCGATGAGATCACCCGCCCGGGCACGCCGCACTACTGCATGCTGATCCTGGCCGCACCGACCGGCGCCGTGGAAAACCACGCGGTGCGCGAATTCCTGGCCGGGCTGCGCCGCGACATGCTGGCCACCATCCGGGACCGGCTCGCCCGCGGTGTCACCGACGGCGACCTGGCCGCGTCACCGGCCAGCCTGGACGCAATCGCCCGCTACTACACCACCGTGGTGCAGGGCCTGTCCCTGCAGGCCCGCGACGGCGCCAGCCGCGCCGACCTGGAAGCGATCATCACCTGCGCCATGGCCGCCTGGGACATGCTGGCCGCCGCGGACCAGTCACGGGCCGATGCTGGGCGGGCCGCTGTGCAGGGTGCCGGTGATGGCGCGCTGCCGCCAGGCGGCGGTTGAGTCGTAGAGTTCCGCGCTGGTGTCGGCGACGGAGATCAGGACGCCGGGGGTGTTGCGGCGCAGCCGGCCGGTGGTGATGCCGTCGGCGCGGACGAAAAAGGCTGGCCAGCAGCTTTCCCGGGCGGACGAATTCGGGCAGCTGATCCACATGTGGTTGCAGGCCGCCGCGGTGGTCATGGCGGCCGGCATGGTGATGCCCGGGTAGCTGTGCGTCGCGGCCGGGTTGTACCGCCGGAACTGCGGCCCGATGGCCTGCCCGATGGCAGCCAGGCGTGCTGGGCTGACCCGGGCGGCGTGAAAGGAATGGAACATGACCTGGGTACCGCGCCTGCTGTGCTCGCGGTACAGCTCCGGGTAGCGGTAGTCGTGGCAGATCAGGGCACCGCAGCGCACGCCGTCGATCGCCCACCCGCTGAAATGGGTGCCCGGGCTGTAATGAGCCAGGTCGCCCGACCGGCAGTCCGGATCGCCGGAGCAGAATCTCTTGTCGTAGCGCTCGGTGATCCGCCCACCATCGCTGATGACGTACAGGCTGTTGTGCGGTTTCTGGCCGCCGCTCAGGCGGTGGGCTGACCCGGTGATCACCCAGATCCCCAGCCGGCTCGCCTGCCGCATCACGTCGGCGGTGGCCGCCTGGAGCTGGTCCCAGCCGAAGCCAGCGAACGTAGCGAAGTCGGTTCCGGCGTAGCCGGACAGCGCGGCTTCCGGGAAGTGGGCCACGCGTGCTCCGCGCTGGCTGGCCAGGCTCATCTGGCGCTTGATGTACCGGAGATTGGCGGCGATATCGGCGCTGACCGGGAACTGGCAGGTGGCGATCCTGAGCACGGTCATGCGCCCATGATGCCCGGCCCGGCCCCGCGCTACTGGGCGGTGGCGGGCGGGCCGGTGTAGACGGCGCGCGGGCGCAGCGGGGTGCGGGCGGCGTACTCCTCCAGGCCGTGGGCCAGCCAGCCGGCCGTGCGGGCGATGGCGAACACCGCCTCCCCCGCGCCGGTGATCATGCCGGCGCAGCTGGCCAGCACGGCCAGCGCGAAGTCGATGTTCGGCTCGGGCAGTGCCCGCCGGTGCGTCTCGGCCAGCACCGCGTCGGCCACCGCCAGCCGCGGTGAGGCTGGGACGGCCCGCCTGACCAGGGCGAGCAGCAGCCCGGCCCGCGGGTCGCCGGCCCGGTAGACGAAGTGCCCGAACCCGGG
>DATCUG010000457.1:0-8654 GCA_036567525.1 Streptosporangiaceae bacterium
GTTCCACTAGATGGGCTCGCCTGACCGTCTTCACCAGCAGTCCTGCTTAACTGGAGTCGCCTGAGCTAAAAAAGGAGGCGAAACTGCCTGCAATCGCTGTGACCACGAAGATCGCCCACATTTCCAAGGCGACGTCCACAACCCTGCCACCTGCGGTCAGGGGATTTGTGATCGCCGATGATATGGTCAGCAGCTGGACGGCAGTGAAGAACAGCGCATCACCGTAGCCGTGAATATCACCGCCCTTTGCCCCACTTTCGAAGACCCATATCAGCACAGAGCCAACGGCAAGGACCAGCAGTGTCAACCCGAACGCAATGAGCAGACGGGCGGCAAGCCGACGATGGCGTTCCTCCCAGGTGAACAGTCTCCTCAATTCCTCACGGATCACAGGGCCGGCCCTTTCTGCTCGCCGGATAGGTCAGCTTGGCCGATCACCGCGGTGCCATTCATGCACTCGCTCCAAAGCGGATTCGGCGTAGGGTGGGCACAACTCCGTAGCCGTGTATATGCGGGCACTCTTCATGCCGCGTACGAACGCACGCTGGGGAGTGCACCTGGTCCGCGGAGCTTTCGGGTTGAGCGTCGTGCATAGCAGGTCACTGTATCTTCACCGGTGCCTATCCTTCCCCGGTCTTCCCCGTAGGGCGGCCTAGACGCGGTGGCCGCGAGCTGGACAACCGGGAGCTGGGAACAGGGAGCTGCGCTGATCCTGGACAGTGGCCGGATGAGAGTCGAGCAAGCTCAGCGCGACGAGCTGCGCCGCGCTGGGCAGCGGTCGGGCCCGCAACGGGCACGCAGCCGCAAGCGGGCGTCATGACCGATCAACCCGCAAGGTCGCGTGCGTACGCTGCGACCTGGGTGGAAAGTCAGATCTCCCCCCAGCGCGCCGGGCAGGACTCGAACCCGCGACCCGCTGCTTAGAAGGCAGCCGCTCTATCCAGCTGAGCTACCGGCGCCGGAGACCCCATTGTGCACGTCCAAGGTCACGTGCTGGACACATCGATAGGGTCATTGCGATGACAGTCAAGGGCGCATTGCTGGTGGCCGGAACCACGTCAGACGCGGGGAAGAGCGTGCTGACCGCCGGTCTGTGCCGGGCGCTGGCCCGGCGCGGCGTCCGGGTCGCGCCGTTCAAGGCGCAGAACATGTCCCTCAACTCCTACGTTACCGCCAGTGGCGCGGAGATCGGCCGGGCCCAGGCCATGCAGGCGCAGGCAGCGGGCATCGAGCCGGACGCGCGGATGAACCCGGTGCTGCTGAAACCGGGCAGCGACACCCGCAGCCACGTCATCGTGCTCGGCCAGCCAGCCGGGGAGGCCAGCGCAACCGGGTACCGGCAGCACGCGACCAGGCTGCGCGGCGTCGCCCTGGACAGCCTGGCCAGCCTGCGGGCCGAGTATGACGTGGTCATCTGCGAGGGTGCGGGCAGCCCGGCGGAGATCAACCTGCGCGATACCGACATCGCCAACATGGAACTGGCCCGGGCGGCCGGGATCCCGGTCATCGTGGTCGGCGACATCGACCGGGGCGGCGTGTTCGCCGCGCTGTACGGCACGCTGGCCCTGCTCAGCCCAGCCGACCAGGCGCTGGTCAGCGGGTTCGTGATCAACAAGTTCCGCGGCGACGCCGGGCTGCTGCAGCCGGGGCTGGACATGCTGACCGGGCTGACTGGCCGTCCGGTGCTCGGGGTGCTGCCGTGGCGCGACGGGCTGGCCCTGGACATGGAAGATTCACTGGCCCTGGACGCCGTTCGGCCAGGCGAGGCGGCGCGGCCTGCCGGGGCCGCGCACCACCAGCTGGCGTTCGGTAAAGAAGTGCTCCGGGTGAGCGTGCTGCGGACACCGCGGGTCAGCAATTTCACCGACGTGGACGCGCTGGCTGCGGAGCCGGGGGTGCTGGTCCGGTTCGCCACCTCCCCGGCCGAGCTGGCCGATGCCGATCTGGTGGTGCTGCCGGGGACCCGGGCCACCGTGGCCGACCTGGGGTGGGTGCGGGAGCGGGGGCTGGCCGCGGTGGTCGCGGAGCGGGCCCGCGCGGGGCGGCCGGTGCTTGGCATCTGCGGCGGCTACCAGATGCTCGGCAGCGAGATCGACGACCCGGTCGAGTCCCGGGCCGGGCAGGTGGCGGGGCTGGGGCTGCTGCCGGTGCGCACCGTGTTCGGCCCGGACAAGGTGCTGGGCCAGGTGCGCGGCACCGGGTACGGCGGGCCGGTGGCCGGCTACGCGATCCACCATGGGGTGCCGCAGGTCACCGGGCCGGCCGGGCCGTTCCCGGGCGGCTGCCAGTTGGGAGCCACGTTCGGCACGGCGTGGCACGGCACGCTGGAGGGCGACGAGTTCCGGCGGGCCTTCCTGGCCGAGGTGGCCGCGCTGGCCGGGCGGGACTTCACGCCGCAGCCGGGCACCAGCTTCGCGGCCATCCGGCAGGCCCGGCTGGACACGCTGGCCGACCTGGTGGCCGGCCACCTTGACCAGGCGGCGCTGGATCAGCTCATCGAGCACGGTGCGCCGCCGGACCTGCCCGTCATCGCCCCCGCGGGCGGCGCGCCCGTCGCGGTGCAGAGCCGGTGAACGCGGACAGCCACGGCACGGTGGCTCCCGGGTCCGAGCGGGTACGAGCGGGTCCGGGACTGTTCGCGGCCAGCGCCGCCGAACGCGAGCGTACGCTGAACTCGTGAACATGGCGCTGCTCGCGCTGACCCTGATGGGCGGGAAACCGTCCGCCGGGCTGGCCATGCTGGCCGCGATCACGCTGACCGCCATGCTGGTCGCGCTGCTCGCCGCGGGCGCCCGGATCGCCGCCGCGGCGACCGCGATCCCGCTGGGCCGCCGGGTGGCGGCGCTGCGGGAGAAGTCCTGGCGGGCCGCTTTCCTGCCGCAGCGGGATCCCGACGCGCCGGGCCGGGCCCGGCCCAGAGCACCCTCGGCGGCCCCGGCGGCCGCCTGACCCTGCCTGCCCACCCGCCGCGGCGCGGCACGGTTCCGCCGTGGCCGGGCCCGCGGGCGATGCGGCCGTCTCCAGCCGTCAGCTAATCCATGACCCGCTGGAGGGTGCTCCGTCATGTCTGTCCTGTTCGGTATGCCTGTCGACCTCGCCTATCACCTCGTCTGCTGGATCGCCGCCATACTCGCGCCGCTGTTCGGCGGGCTGGCCGCGGCGGCGGCCATCGTCGTGTTCACCATGCTCATCCGGCTGGCCCTGGTGCCGCTGAGCTACTACGCGGTCCGCGGCGAACGGGCCCGCGGCCGGCTGCTGCCCAAGGTCCAGGACCTGCAGCGGCGGCATGCCAAGGACCCGCAGCGGCTACAGCGGGAACTGGCCGCGCTGCAGCGGGCCGAGGGCACCAGCCTGTACGCGGGCTGCCTGCCGCTGCTGCTGCAACTGCCGTTCTTCAGCGTGATGTACCGGCTGTTCGTGTCCCATTCGGTGGCCGGGGCGCCGAACACACTGCTCAGCCACCGGCTGCTGGCCGCGCCGCTGGGCAGCTGGTGGCTGGGCGGGGCCGGCCCCATCAGCGCCCAGGGCGCGGTGTTCGCCGGGCTGTTCGTGCTGCTCGCGGTGGCCGGGCTGGCCGCCCGGCGGGCCGTGCGGCGCACGCAGGCCACAGCCGTGCCGACAGCGACCACAGGCACCGGCGCGGGCGCAGGCACCGGCGCGGGCGCCCAGACCGCGACGGCGGACCGGGTGGCCGGCCTGCTCGGCCGGGTGATGCCGTTCGGGTCGCTGCTGATGGCGGCGATCGTGCCGTTGGCCGCGGGCCTGTATCTGCTCACCACGACGACCTGGACGCTGGCCGAGCGGGCGGCAATTAACCGGTGGAGCCAGGTCCCGCGGCGCGGGTAAAATAACTGTATGCAGGTCAGCACCCAGCACTTCGTCAGCGCCGCGCGAGCTATCAGCCCGCCGGTTGCCGCTGCCTGACCGCATTCTCCGCCCTGGCGACCGGAAATGGCCGCCGGAGCGTTTCCTGGCTGGTTCATGGCCGCGCCGCCGCGTGCATTTCCGGATGCCACTCACCCAACCTCCGGAGGCCCGGCCATGAACTACCAGGACGTCATCCAGACATTCACCGACTTCTTTACCGAACGCCAGCACCAGCTCATCCCGTCCGCCTCGCTGGTGCCGCCGCCGGGTGACCCAGTGCTGTTCACCAGCGCGGGGATGCACCCACTGACCCCGTACCTGGAGGGAAAGCCGCACCCGGCCGGCCGCCGGCTGGTAGGCCTGCAGCGCTGCCTGCGCACCACCGACCTGGAAGAAGTCGGCGACCGATCGCACCTGACCGTGTTCGAGATGCTCGGCTCCTGGTCACTCGGCGACTACCCGGGCCCGCAGAGCGTGCGCTGGGGCCTGGAACTGGTCCGGGACGGCTTCGGCATCCCGCTCAGCCTGCTGTACGCCACCGTGTACGGCGGGCCGGACGCGGGTGGCGTGGAGCCCGGCGTGGGCCCCGATACCGACCTGGCCGAAACCTGGGCTGACCTGGGCGTCCCGGTTGAGCTGAGCGGCCCGGACAACTGGTGGTCGAACGGCCCCACCGGGCTGTGCGGCACCGACTCGGAGCTGTTCGTGTGGACCGGCGGCGGCCCACCGCAGGGCACGCCGGGCACCGACAGCCGCTGGCTGGAGCTGTGGAACCACGTGCTGCTCCGCTACTGGCGGCTCGGCGACGGCCACCTCAAGCCGCTGGACCGGCCGAACGTGGACACCGGCATGGGCCTGGAACGGCTGCTCACCGTGCTGCAGGGCGCGGATTCGGTGTACGGGACCGACCTGCTGCAGCCGTGGACCGCCGTGGTAGGCGAGCGATGGCCGCTGGAGCAGACCCCGCTGCGGCTGGTCACCGACCATCTGCGGTCCAGCGTGGTGGTCATCGGCGACGGGGTGCGGCCGTCCAACACCGGCCGCGGTTACGTGCTGCGCCGGCTGATCCGCCGCGCGCTGACCGCGCTGTGGCAGGTGGACCCGGCCGGCACGCTGGATGACCTGCCGTCCGGGCTGATCACCGGCACGCTCCAGCATTTCGGCCAGGACGGGCCAGGGGAGGGGCCAGTGGAGCGGCCAGGCGACCGCCAGGTCCGCGAGGTGCTGCTGAGCGAGCAGCAGCGGTTCGGCGACCTGCTCAGCCGGGGCCGCGAGGTACTGCGGCGGCGGCGCAACACCGGCCCGCTGACCGAGGCGGAGTTCCGCTACCTGCACGAGACGCACGGCCTGCCCCGCGAGTTCGTCACCGCGATGCTCCCTGACCCGGATCACCGGGCTGACGTGTAGCCTCAGGACCGGGAGGTCAGCATGCACCAGCCGCCAATTCCGCACGTCGCCAGCACGGACCCGGAGATCGCCGCGCTCATCGACGCGGAAGCCCGCCGTGAGTTCGAGAAGATCCGGCTGATCCCGTCGGAGAACTACGCGTCGGTCGCCGTTCTCGAGGCCACCGGCTCGGTCCTGAACAACAAGTACTCCGAGGGCTACCCGGGCCGCCGGTACTACGAGGGCCAGCAGGTCACCGACCCGGTCGAGACGCTCGCCCGGGACCGGGCCAAGGCGCTGTTCGGGGTAGACCACGCCAACGTGCAGCCATACTCCGGCTCACCGGCCAACCTGGCCGTCTACCTGGCGTTCCTGCAGCCCGGCGACACGGTGATGGGGATGGCGCTGCCGATGGGCGGGCACCTCACCCACGGCTGGTCGGTGTCCGCCACCGGCAAGTGGTTCCATTCGGTGCAGTACGGGGTCCGCGCCGACACCGGCCGCCTCGACTACGACCAGGTCCGGGATCTGGCCCGCGCCGAGCGGCCCAAGGTGATCTTCTGCGGCGGCACCGCGATCCCGTGGATCATCGACTTCCCGTTCTTCGCCGAGGTGGCGGCCGAGGTGGACGCGATCCTGGTGGCCGACATCGCGCACATCGCCGGGCTGATCGCGGGCGGCGCGCACCCCTCGCCGGTCGGCTACGCACCGGTGCTCACCACGACCACGCACAAGACGCTGCGCGGCCCGCGTGGTGCGATGATCATGTCCACCAGCGAGTACGCGTCGCCGCTGGACAAGGCGGTGTTCCCCGGCCTGCAGGGTGGCCCGCACAACCACACCACGGCCGGCATCGCGGTCGCGCTGCACGAGGCGGCGCAGCCGGAGTTCCGCAGCTACGCCCAGCAGGTGGTGAGCAACGCCAAGGCGCTGGCCGCCGCGCTGCTGGAGCGGGGCTACGACCTGATGTCCGGCGGCACCGAGAACCACCTCATCCTGATCGACCTGACCAGCAAGGGGATCGCGGGCAAGCCCGCGGCCAGGGCGCTGGACCGGGCCGGCATCGAGCTGAACTACAACACGGTCCCGTTCGACCCGCGCAAGCCGTTCGACCCGTCCGGCGTCCGGCTCGGCACCCCGGCCATCACCACCCGCGGCCTGCGCGAGGAGCACATGCCGCAGATCGCGGCGTGGATGGACGAGGCGATCACCGCGGCCACCAAGGACGACGAGGCCGCCATCGAGCGGATCGCGGGCGAGGTCCGCGACCTGCTGGCCGGCTTCCCCATGCCCGGCTACGCCGACACCCCCTAACACCCTTTTTCTGCTTAACGCCAGTGCCTGCCACTGGCCTCCCGTCCAGCCCGGTCTGCACTGGCCGGTGAACCCGCCCGTTACCTGGCGCCGCGCCGGGCCGGTGCGGCGGCGGTGACCGGCTGCCCGGGCTCTTCCGCCTGGCCGGTGCCCGCCAGCCGCCAGCCAGGCCGGCGCCGGTCCACCCACACCAGCGTGACCAGGACGCCGGCCAGGAACGCGGCGCCGGACACGGCCAGGGCCAGGTGCAGCCCGGGCAGGAACCCGGCCCGGCTGGCCAGCAGCGAGCCGGCGATGGCGACGCCGAGGGCGCTGCCGATCTGCCGCGCCGTGTTCAGCAGCCCGGCGGCCGCGCCGCCGCGGTCGGCCGGCGCCGCGTCCATCACCGCGGTGGTGGCGGCGGGCATGGTCAGCGCCATCCCGGCTCCCGCGGCCAGCATGGGCAGCACCAGCACCCAGTACGGGGTGCCGTGCCCGGACACGAGCAAGGCGAACAGGCCGGCTGACCCGAGGCTGAGCCCGGCCACCATGGTGCGCCGCGGCCCGCCGTGGCTGGTCAGCCGGCCGGACAGCACCGAGGCCACCGGCACCGCGCATGCCTCGGGCAGCAAGGCCAGCCCGGCGATCAGCGGGGAGTACTGCCTGACCTGCTGCAGGTACAGGCTGTAGGCGAACAGCTGGCCGTAGAAGCCCAGGTTGATGAGCAGCCCGACCACGCTGCCGCCGGACAGCGTGGGCCGGCGCAGCAGCGGCAGCGGCAGCATCGGCGAGCGCACCCGGTGCTGCACCGCGACGAACGCGGCGGCGGCCAGTGCGGCCACGATCAGCCCGCCCAGCACCGGCCAGGACGCCCAGCCGTGCGGGCCCGCCTCGATCAGGCCACCGGTCAGCGCGGTCAGCGCCACGATCGCGGTGAACTGCCCGGCCGGGTCGCCCCGGCGGTCCCGGGCCCCCTCCGGCGCCGCCACTCGTCGGCGGGTCAGCCACCAGGCGAACACCCCGACCGGGACGTTGATCGCGAAAACCAGCCGCCAGCTGGCCGCCGTGGTCAGCGCGCCGCCCAGCACCGGGCCGGACGCGGCGGCCAGGCCACCGATGCCGCCCCACAGGCCGACCGCCCGGGCCCGCATGGCCCGGTCCGGGTAGCTGGCCTGCACCAGGGCCAGCGAGGTGGGCACCAGTAGCGCCGCGCCGACCCCCTGCACCAGCCGGATGCCGACCAGCACGCCGAGGTCCGGGGCCAGCGCGCAGCCCGCCGAGGCCACGGTGAACAGAGCCAGCCCGGCCAGGAACACCCGGCGCGGGCCGAACCGGTCACCGGCCACCCCGGCGGACAGCAGCAGCGCGGCGAAGGCCAGCGTGTAGCCGTCCACCACCCACTGCAGCCCGGTGACGCCGCCACCTAGTTCCCGGCTGATCGCGTGCAGCGCCAGGTTCACCGCGGTCGCGTCGAGGATCACCATGAAGTAGCCGAGGGCCACCGCGATCAGCGGTACCCAGGGTCGTCGTGAGGTGTCCATAGCCTGCACTCTGCCCGCCAGAATGTTCGGCGCACACCGAAGCATCCCGTTGCTAGCGTGGCCGTATGAGCGCTGAACAGCCGATGCGTGGCGACGCCGATATCGCGCCCATCGGTGCGCTGATCGGCGACCCGACCCGGGCCCGGGTGCTGATGGCGCTGACCGACGGCCGGGCGCTGCCGGCCAGCCGGCTGGCCGCCGAAGCCGGGGTGGCCCCGTCCACGGTCAGCGAGCACCTGGCCCGGCTGCTGGCGGCCGGGCTGGTCACCGTGCGGCCCGAGGGCCGGTCCAAGTTCTACCGGCTGTCCTCGGCGGCGGTGGCCGAGGCGCTGGAGGCGCTGGCCCGGATCGCCCCGGACCAGCCGATCCGCTCACTCCGCCAGGGCAGCCACGCCCGGGCCCTGCGCGAGGCCCGGACCTGCTACAACCACCTGGCTGGCCGGCTCGGTACCGGCCTGCTGACCGGGTTCCTCAGCGAGGGCCTGCTGGCCGGCGGGGACGGCCGGCACCACCCGGACCAGGCCGTGCACGACCGGCTGTCCGCCCCCGGCCGGGACCTCAGCTACC
>DATCUG010000458.1:0-10657 GCA_036567525.1 Streptosporangiaceae bacterium
ACCGTTTGATGCTGCCAGGGCGACACCAAACGGTTGATCACGAAGCGAGGGAGCGTGGCAATGCCCGCCCGGTGCCGTGGCGATGATCACACCCTAGATTCCCTATTGACATTATAGGGATCTGGATTAACGATGAGGACATGATTCGCCCGCGCCTGCTGGTCTCCCGCCGCTACGTCGATCTGTGCCGGCAGTCCACGGCGCTGTGCCCGGCCTGCCGTCCTGCTCCGTGCTGAGCAGGCACAACCCCGTACCGGATCAGCCGACCGCCGGCGGCGCCGAGCACCGGGCGCGCCGCTGACGGTTCCCCTGCCACGAGCGAGGTCTGTCATGCCAGGAAACGCACCGACCGGACTGCTGCCCACCGCGGCGCCCCGGGCCAGCACGGACACGGGTGAGCCCACCCGCACCGGACCACCCGGCGGCACGCCACCGGATACCAGCCCGGCCCTGCCCCAGCAGGCCGCGACCGGCGGCCCGGCCGCAGCAGGTACCGCGACGTCACCCAGCACGGCCGCGGCCCGGCTCGGCCGCCTCCCCAACGGCCGCCGCCTGCCCAACCGCGGCCGTCTCCGCAGCCGTGGCCGCCGCGCCTGGTACCGGCTGATCAGCCCACTCGCCGTGCTGGTCATCTGGCAGCTGGTCAGCAGCTCCGGCCTGGTCTCGGAGCAGAAACTGCCCTCCCCCAGCACGGTGCTGCACACCGCGATCACCCTGATCACCACGAACTCTGCCGCCTACGGCACGCTGCAGGGCGCCATGGCCGTGTCGCTGGAGCGGGTGGCTATCGGCTTCGCGCTGGGCGGCGCGACCGGGCTGATCCTGGCCGTGATCGCCGGGCTGAGCCGGCTGGGTGAGAACTCGGTCGACCCGCTGCTGCAGATGCTCCGCACGCTGCCGCTGTTCGGGCTGATCCCGGTGTTCATCGTCTGGTTCGGCATCGGCGAACTGCCCAAGGTGCTGCTGATCGCGCTCGGTTCGGCCATCCCGCTGTACCTCAACACGTTCGCCGGCATCCGGAACGTCGACGCCAAGCTGGCCGAGGCTGGCCAGTCGCTCGGGCTGACCCGGGCCGAGAAGATCCGGCACATCATCCTGCCCGGCGCGCTGCCGCAGATGCTGGTCGGCCTGCGGCAGAGCCTGGGCGTGGCCTGGCTGGCGCTGGTGGTGGCGGAGCAGATCAACGCGAACGCCGGCCTCGGCTTCATGATCAGCCAGGCGACCCAGTTCCTGCGCAACGACGTGATCTTCGTGGCCCTGCTCGTGTACTGCCTGCTCGGGCTGCTCACCGACGCCCTGGTCCGGCTGCTGGAAAGGAGGGCGCTGGCATGGCGCCGCGGACTGCTGGAAGCCTGACCCCCGCCACCCCCGCACGCACCGCAACCCCCGCAACCACCGCACCCGACGCAGACCTGACTACCCCCACGGTCCGGGCCCGGGGGCTGAGCCGCTACTTCGGCGACCGGGCCGTGCTGGACCACCTGGACCTGGACATCGCGCCGGGTGAGTTCGTCGCGCTGATCGGCCGCAGCGGCAGCGGCAAGTCCACGCTGCTCCGCGTGCTGGCCGGCCTGGACCCCGGGGTCACCGGGGACTTCCAGGTGGACGGCGCCGCCGCGGTCGCGTTCCAGGAGCCACGGCTGCTGCCCTGGCGCCGGGTCAGCGACAACGTGCGGCTGGGGCTGCGCGCCGGCGACGCACCGGCCATCGCGCGCACCGCGCTGGACGAGGTCGGCCTGACCGACCGGGCCGGCGCCTGGCCGCTCACCCTGTCCGGCGGCGAGGCGCAGCGCGCCGCGCTGGCCCGGGCCCTGGTCCGTGAGCCGAGCCTGCTGCTGCTGGATGAGCCGTTCAGCGCGCTGGACGCACTGACCAGGATCAGCATGCACCGCCTGGTGCTCCGGCTGTGGGCACATCATCAGCCGGCCGTGCTGCTGGTCACGCACGACGTGGACGAGGCGCTGTCCCTGGCCGACCGGGTGCTGGTGCTGGCCGGCGGCCGGATCGCCTACAGCGGCCGGGTCGACGCGCCGCGCCCCCGGGACCGGGACGATCCCGGCCTGGCCGACCTACGTACCCGCCTGCTCACCGAGCTGGGCGTCGCCCTGGAGGTAACCGGATGACCACGATCAAGCGGACCACGATCAGGAAGCGCCGGCCGCTCCGGACGGCCGCCGCCCTCGCGCTGCTCGCGTTCATCGCGGCGGGCTGCTCCTCGGCCAGCGCGGGCAACGGCTCAGCCTCATCCGGCACCGGGACGAGCAACGGCGGAAATGCCAGCACGACGGACGTCTCCCAGGTCACCCTGCACATCGGCGACCAGGCGGGCTCCGGCTCGCAGGCCCTGCTCACCGCGGCCGGCCTGATCAGCAAGCTGCCGTTCAAGGTGACCTGGTCTGACTTCACGTCCGGTCCGCCGATGCTGCAGGCCATGGCGGGCGGTGCCGTGGACATCGGCACGGTGGGCAACGCGCCGCCGGTGTTCGCCGCCGCGGGCGGAGACAACATCGCGATCGTCGGGGCGCTCCGGTCCGACCCGCACGGCTCCGCACTGCTGGTGCCTAAGAACTCCCCGATCCATTCGATGGCCCAGCTCAGGGGCAAGCGCATCGCGGTGGCCCAGGGCAGCTCGGCCGACTATCACTTGCTCACCGTATTGCGGAAGGCCGGGCTGAGCGTGCACGACGTCACCCTGGACTACCTGCAGCCGGCCGAGGGTCTGGCCGCGCTGGCCTCCGGCCACGTGGACGCGTGGGACATCTGGTCCCCGTTCAGCGAGCAGGCTGAGGCCCAGGACCACGCAAGGCTGCTGGTCAGCGGGGTGGGCTACGGCAGCCCGTACTCGTTCACGGTGGCCGCCCGCGGCGCGCTGGCCGACCCGGCCAAGGCGGCCGCGATCCGCGACTACCTCAAGCTGCTGGCCCAGGCGCACGCCTGGGCGGCCACCCACCCGGCCGCCTGGGCCGCGGTGTGGGCCAAGGCCACCGGCCTGCCCGCCAGCATCATGACCGCGGCGGCCAAGGATGACTACGCCACCGCGGTACCGATCACACCCGCGATCGTCGCATCCGAGCAGCAGGTCTCCAACGCGTTCACCGCGGCCGGGCTGATCCCTGGCCACGTGGACTTCAGCAAGTTCGTGGACACGGCGTTCAACAGCACCGCCGGAGGGACGTCCTGATGAGCCTGACCTTCCACTGGTTCCTGCCCACCACCGGTGACGGCCGGTCGATCATGGGCCGCGGGCACAGCCTGCCCCCAGCCAACCCAGCGAACCCGGCGAACCCGGGGAGCCCGACGAGCCCACCGACCGCGGCGAGCCCAGCCGGCCAGCCGGGCACACCCAGCCGGCTCCCGGTCGCACCGCACATCCGGGGGGCGGCGGCGCAGGAACGCCCGCCGGACATCGAGTACCTGGCCCAGGTGGCCCGGTCCGCCGAGCAGCTCGGCTTCGAAGCCGTGCTCACCCCGACCGGGACCTGGTGCGAGGACGCCTGGCTGGTCACCGCCGCGCTGACCAGGGAAACCAGGCGGCTGAAGTTCCTGGTCGCATTCCGGCCCGGGCTGACCTCGCCGACGCTGGCCGCGCAGATGGCCGCCACCTACCAGCGGCTGTCCGGCGGACGGCTGCTGCTCAACGTGGTCACCGGCGGCCAGGCCGACGAGCAGCGCCGGTTCGGCGACCACCTGTCGCACGACGAGCGGTACGCCCGGACGGCGGAGTTCCTCACCATCGTCCGCGGCGCCTGGGGCAGCGAGCCATTCGACTTCGCCGGCCAGTACTACCAGGTCGAGGGCGCGACCGCGCTGCGCCCGCCGGACCCGCTGCCCGGCATCTACTTCGGCGGCTCGTCGGCCGCGGCCGGCCCGGTCGCCGCCGGGCACGCGGACGTCTACCTGACCTGGGGCGAGCCGCCGGCCCAGGTGGCCGGGAAGCTGCGCTGGATCCGCGAGCTCGCGGCCGCACAAGGCCGCACGCTGCGGTTCGGCATCAGGCTGCACGTGATCACCCGGGACAGTGAGGCGGACGCCTGGGCCGAGGCCAGCCGGCTGCTCGACTACATCGACCCGGCCGAGATCGCCACGGCGCAGCGGATCCTCGGCGCCAGCGAGTCGGTGGGCCAGGACCGGATGCGCGCGCTGCACGCCGCCTACCGGCACGGCGGCTCGGCCCAGGACCTGGAGATCTACCCGAACCTGTGGGCCGGGGTCGGCCTGGTCCGCGGCGGCGCGGGCACCGCCCTGGTCGGCAGCCACGAGAAGGTGGCCGACCTGATCGAGGAGTACGCCTCGCTCGGCATCACCGAGTTCATCCTGTCCGGTTACCCGCACCTGGAAGAGGCGTACTGGTTCGGCGAGGGCGTGCTGCCCGAGATCCGCCGCCGGGAAGCCGCCTCGGCCAACTCGGGGCGGCAGCAGATGCGCGCCAGCGCCTGAAGGAGGATCCGTGACCCAGCCGCAGCGGCAGCTGCACTTCAACGCATTCCTGATGAGCTCGGGGCATCACGAGGCCGCCTGGCGGCTGCCCGAGAGCAACCCGTTCGCCAACACGGACCTGGCGCACTGGCGCGACCTGGCCCAGATCGCCGAATGGGCCGGCTTCGACTCGCTGTTCCTGGCCGACAGCCCGGCCCTGTGGAACAGCGCCAAGCACCGCCCGGCGGGCGCGCTGGAGCCGACCGTGCTGCTCACCGCGCTGGCCGGGGTGACCAGCCACATCGGGCTGATCGCCACCGCGTCGACCACGTACAACGCGCCGTACAACCTGGCCCGCCGGTTCGCGTCGCTGGACCACATCAGCGGCGGGCGGGCCGGCTGGAACATCGTCACCACCGCCGAGCAGTCCACCGCGCAGAACTTCGGCCTGACCGAACGCCCGTCGCACCGGGAGCGGTACGAGCGGGCGGCCGAGTTCGTGGATGTGTCCATCCGGCTGTGGGACAGCTGGGAGGACGGCGCGGAGCTGGGCGACAAGGCGGCCGGCCGGTACGCCGACCCGGACCGCATCCACCGGGTGGACTACCAGGGCCGTTACTACCAGGTGCGCGGGCCGCTGAACGTGCCCCGCTCGCCGCAGGGCCGCCCGCTGCTGGTGCAGGCCGGCTCGTCGCAGGACGGCCGGGAGTTCGCCGCCCGGTACGCCGAGGCGATCTTCACCGCGCAGCAGACCCTGCCCGACGGCCAGGAGTTCTACACCGACATCAAGCAGCGCGCCCGCCGCCTGGGCCGGGACCCGGACCTGGTCAAGATCCTGCCCGGCATCGTCCCGGTGATCGGCTCCACCGAGGCCGAGGCACACGCGCTGGCCGACCAGCTCGAAGAGCTGATCATCCCGGAGTATGGGCTGGCCCAGCTGTCCCGGGTGCTCGAAGTGCCGGCCGGCACCCTGCACCTGGACCGGCCGCTGCCCCCGGAGGTGTACGCCAGGCCACGGGTCGAGGGCGCGCAGAGCCGCTTCGATCTGGTCACCGAGCTGGGCCGCCGGGAGAACCTGACCGTCCGGCAGCTGCTCGGCCGGCTCGGCGGCGGCCGTGGGCACCGCACGTTCACCGGCACCCCGGAGCAGATCGCGGACACCATCCAGGACTGGTTCGAGCGCGGCGCCGCGGACGGCTTCAACGTGATGCCACCCGCCCTGCCGTCCGGGCTCAGGACGTTCGCCGAGCAGGTGATCCCGATCTTCCAGAAGCGCGGCCTGTTCCGCACCGAGTACACCGGCCGGACGCTGCGCGAGCACTACGGACTGCCCCGGCCGGACAGCCGGTACGCGGCGTCCCGCGGCCACGGCGTGCCGGCCCCGGTCGGCTGACCGTGGCGCTCTTCTCCCGGCCCCGCGGCGGCCCGGCTTACCCTGGGCCGGCACCGGGCCGCGGGCCGGTCATCGCGATCATCGGCGGCGGGGCCAGCGGCACGCTGGCCGCGGTGCACCTGCTGCACGCCGCGGTGGCCCGCCAGGTCCCGCTGCGCATCGCCCTGATCGACCGGCTCGGCCGGCACGGGCTCGGCCAGGCGTACGCAACCACCAACCCGCACCATTTGCTGAACGCCCCTGCCGGGCGGATGAGCGCCCTGGCCGGCGACCCGGATCACCTGGTTCGGTGGGCGGCTGGGGCCGGCTGGCCGGCCCCCGGCTTCCTGCCCCGGCCGGTCTACGGGCGCTACCTCCGCGACTTGCTAGCCGACGCGCGGCACCGGGCCGAACCGGCGTCCGCGCTGGCCGAGCTGACCGCCGACGTGGTGGCTATCCGGCCGGGCAGCGGCGGCCGGCCGGTGCGGCTGATTCTCGGCGACGGCAGCTGCCTGGCCGCCGATGCCGCCATCCTGGCTACCGGCAACCGGCCGCCGGTCCTGCCGGTCCCGGTGCCGGCCAGCCCGTGGGTGGTGGCCGACCCGTGGGCGCCGGGCGCGCTGGACGCGGTGACCGACGGCCGCCCGGTGGTCGTCCTGGGCACCGGCCTGACCACGCTGGATGTGGCCCTCACCGTGACCAGCGGCCGGCCGCCGGCCACGGTCACCGCGGTATCCCGGCACGGCCTGCTGCCCCAGGTGCACCGGGGCATGCCCGCTCCGGGCGGGGACAGCATCTGGCTGCCCGCGCTGGCCGGGCCGCCGGACCCGGTCCGGCTGGCCGACCTGATCTGGCAGGTCCGGGCGGCCATGACCAGCCGGCCGCAGCAGTGGCAGGACGTGATCGACGCGCTCCGCCCGCACCTGCCCAGCCTGTGGCAGCGGCTCAGCCCGGCCGACCAGCGGACGTTCCTCCGGCACGTGGCCCGCTACTGGGAGGTGCACCGGCACCGGATGCCACCCGCCACCGCCCAGCGGGTCACCGCCCTGCGGGTGGCCGGCCGCCTGCGGATACTGCCCGGCCGGATCACCGGCGTCACCGAGCAGGCCGGCGGCCTGCAGGTCAGCGTGGCCTCCGGGGGCACGGTCCAGGAGCTGGCCGCGGGCTGGCTGATCAACGCGACCGGCCCGGGGGCGGACATCACGGCCAGCACCGACCCGCTGCTCCGCGACCTGCTCGGCCGCGGGCTGGCCCGGCCGGACCGGCACCGGCTGGGCATCGACGCCGGCCCGGACGGCGCCGTGCTGGACAGCGCGGGCACGCCCAGCGCCACCCTGTTCACCCTCGGCCCGCCGCTGCGCGGGCTGCGTTACGAGACCACCGCGATCCCGGAGATCCGCGACCAGGCGGCCGCCCTGGCCGGCCAGCTGGCCACCACGCTGGCCACCCGGTACCGGCCGGGCAGCGCGGCCTGACACCCGCTGGCCAGGTTGACGTGGGATAGTTCGTCCCTTAAGCCGGTGCTGTGCTAGAGGGGCGGGTAGATGAACGGCGCGAAGCTCCCCCATCTCAGGATGCGGCAGGAACGCCTGATCGCGGAGCGGCGTGGGCTGCAGGACCGCGTCTCGGACCAGATCACCGCATTCTCTGGCTCGATGGCCTTCGTGTATCTGCACGTGATCTGGTTCGCGTTGTGGATCGTCGGCAACGTGTACTGGTGGCGGTTTGACCCGTTCCCGTTTGGCCTGCTCACCCTCATCGTCTCGCTGGAGGCGATCTTCCTGTCCACGTTTGTCCTGATCAGCCAGAACCGGGACGCGGCCCGGTCGGACATGCGCTCCGAGATCGACTTCGAGACCAACGTGCTGTCCGAGGTGTGGCTGGAAGCCGTGGCCGCGAAGCTGGGCATCGACGTGAAACAGGTGCACGCCACCGCGGAGACCCGGATCGCCGAGTCCAAGGCGCGTGCCAACGCAACCGAGAACGGCAGCAAGCAGGCCACCTCCGCCTAGCCCTGACGTTGCGCCGCGAAGCGGCGAGCGGGGGTTCAGGGGGGTCGTCCCCCCGGAGCAGCATTGTTCGCGGCCACCACCGGAACCAGTGAGTACTGTGCGCTGGTGCCATCGACATGTCCGTCACCAGGGCAGATCCTGAGAGGTAACGGGGATCCAGGCCCGCGCCCGGAGGTGGACGATGGCCAATCTCGCGCAGCTTCTCAGCGACCAGGCGGCCAGGCAGCCGGAGCGGCTCGCGATCGTGGCCGGCGACCGGGTGATCAGTTACGCCGAGTTCGACGCCGCCGCGGCACGCGTCGCGTCGTTCCTGGCCGGCCGGGGTTTCCAGGCCGGCGACCGGGCTGGGGTGATGCTGGCCAACACACCGGAGTTCTGCATCCTGTGTTACGGCGTGCTCCGCGCCGGCGGCACCGTGGTGCCGATGAACCCGCTGCTCAAGTCCCGTGAGGTCGAGTACTACCTGGGCGACTCCGGCGCCCGGCTGCTGTTCGCGGCGGCCGACTCGCCCGGTGAGCCCGCCGCGGGCGCCGCGGCCGCGGGCGCGCACTTCATCCCGGTGGGCGCGGCCGACCTGGCCGCGCTGCTCGAGGCCCAGCCACCGGCCGCCGACGTGGCCGGCCGGGCCGACGACGACACCGCGATCATCCTGTACACCTCGGGCACCACCGGGCAGCCCAAGGGCGCCGAGCTCAGCCACGCCAACCTGCGCACCAACGCCCAGCTCAGCGCGGAGACCCTGTTCAGCCTGAGCCCATCCGACGTGGTCATGGGCTGCCTGCCGCTGTTCCATGTGTTCGGGCTGACCTGCGGGCTGAACGCCTCGGTGGTCGGCGGGGGGACCCTGACCCTGCTGCCCCGGTTCGACCCGGGCCAGGCCCTGGAGGTCATCCAGCGCTGCCGGGTTACCGTGTTCGAGGGCGTGCCCACCATGTACGCGGCGCTGCTGCACCACCCGGACCGGGACCATTACGATCTCAGCTCGCTGCGGGTCTGTGTCAGCGGCGGCGCCGCCCTCCCGGTCGAGCTGCTGCGCGGGTTCGAGGCGGCGTTCGGCACGATGATCCTGGAGGGGTACGGGCTGTCCGAGACCTCGCCGGTGGCCTCGTTCAACCACCCGGACCAGGAGCGCAAGCCGGGCTCGATCGGCACCCCGGTGCGCGGCGTGCAGCTCCGCCTAGTCGCCCCGGACGGCACCGACGTGCCCGCCGGTGAGGTGGGCGAGATCGCGATCAGCGGGCCGAACGTGATGAAGGGCTACTGGGGCCGGCCCGAAGCGACCAAAGAGACCATCCCGGATGGCTGGCTGCGCACCGGTGACCTGGCCCGGCAGGACGAGGACGGCTACTTCTTCATCGTGGACCGGAAGAAGGACCTGGTCATCCGGGGTGGCTTCAACGTCTACCCGCGGGAGATCGAGGAAGTCCTGTACGAGCACCCGGCGGTGGCCGAGGCGGCGGTCATCGGCATTCCGCATCCCACGCTGGGCGAGGAGATCGGCGCGGCCGCGGCGCTCAAGCCGGGCGTCAGCGCCACCCCGGACGAGCTGCGCGCGTTCGTCAAGTCGCGGGTGGCCGCGTACAAGTACCCGCGGCACGTCTGGCTGGTCGACGCGCTGCCCAAGGGGGCGACCGGGAAGATCTTGCGCCGCGAGGTCAGCCCGCCGGAGGGCCTGGTGCCATGAGCCAGGACGCTGGACTGCGGGATGCCGCACCGGACACGGCTGGGGCGCTGGACATGCTGCTGGCCGACGCCGCGCTCGGCCCGGCCCGCCGGTTCGTGCCCGGCCAGGCCATGGCCCGCTTCGTGGCCCGGCTGGCCAGCCGCCCGCAGCTGCTGGCCAGCCGCCTGGCCGGCCTGGGCGCCGAGCTGGGCCGGATCGCCGCCGGGCAGTCCGGGCTGGCCGCCGCACCGAAAGACCGCCGGTTCACCGACCCGGCCTGGACTGGCAACCCGGTGCTGCACCGGGTGCTGCAGGCCTACCTGGCCGGCACGGCCACGCTGAACGAGCTGCAGGCCGACGCCGAGCTGGACTGGGCCGACCGGGAGCGGGTCAGCTTCCAGCTCAGCAACCTGGCCGAAGCCCTGGCCCCGAGCAACAACCCGGTGCTGAACCCGGCGTGCTGGAAAGCGGCCATCGACACCGGCGGCGGCAGCTTGCTGGCCGGCGCGCGCCGCCTGGCCGGGGACCTGGCCACCCCGCCGCGGGTCCCGGCCATGGTCGAGCCGGACGCGTTCGCGGTCGGGGTGGACCTGGCCGTGACGCCGGGCTCGGTGGTGCTGCGCACCCCGGTGTTCGAGCTGATCCAGTACGCGCCGGCCACCACCGGGGTGCGCGAGCGGCCGCTGCTGGTGGTGCCGCCAGTGATCAACAAGTACTACATCGTGGACCTGGCTCCGGGCCGCAGCCTGGTCGAGTACCTGGTTTCCGCCGGGCAGCAGGTCTTCATGATCTCCTGGCGGAACCCGGACGTGCGGCACCGCGACTGGAACCTGGACACCTACGGCGCGGCGGTGCTGGCCGCGCTGGCCGCCGCCCGGGACATCACCGGCGCGGACTCGGCGGTGCTGCTCGGGCTGTGCTCGGGCGGCATCCTGGCCGCCATGGTGGCCGCCCACCTGGCCGCCACCGGCCGCCAGCTGGAGCTGGCCGGGCTGGCCCTGGCCGTGACCGTGCTGGACCAGGCCCGGGCCGGGCTGCCCGCGGCCCTGCTCGACCAGCGCACCGCCCAGGCCGCGATGGCCGCGTCCGCGGCCCGCGGCTACCTGGACGGCGCCGCGCTGGCCGAGATCTTCGCCTGGCTCAAGCCCGGCGACCTGATCTGGACCTACTGGGTGAACAACTACCTGCTCGGCC
>DATCUG010000459.1:0-2746 GCA_036567525.1 Streptosporangiaceae bacterium
CTCGCTCGCCTCGACGATCCGCTGCAACGTGATGGCCAGCCTGATGCCGCTGCCGCCCACCCCCCGGGTCAGCCCGTACAGCGCGGTTTGCAGCACACCACCCAGGTAGGTGACCGCGCCGATGATGGCCGCCGGGCGGACGCCGTGCCGGACCAGCGACGGGGTGTCACCCAGCACGAACGCGAGCGGCAGCCAGCCGCCGACGGCCAGGGCAAGCGTCCGGAGCAGGTTCATCCAGGCCACCGCGCGCAGGGCCGCGGCCTGCGCGGTCACCCGGTCGTTGATGTCCCGGCCGACCTGGTCCACGGCCCCGCAGGCGAGCACGTCGCGCAGGCCGGCCAGCGCGGTGGCTACCGAGCCGGCCACTGCCTCCTCACCCACCACGGACCGGCGCTGCCGGGCGGCCATGGCCGGCAGGAGGCCGCAGAACAGGGCCAGGGACACGGCCATCGGCCCGACGGTCAGCGGCAGCACCTGCGGCACCAGCGTGGCCAGGCCGGCCACCGCGCTGGCCACGGTGGCCAGGAACGTCAGGCTGACCGCCAGCAGGCCGCCGAAGCTGTCCCGGACGATCTCCGCCTGATGTGTGATCCGGGCGACCGCGCCGGCGTCCTGGTGCTCGGTGCCCTGCGTCGCCCGCCGCAGCGCACCGTGCACGATGATGCTGACCAGGTCATCACGGAGCGGTTCGACGAGCGCGGCCACCCTCAGGTAGGTCTGCCGGGTAGCCAGCGCGCCGGCCAGCGTGGCCAGGCCGAGAGCGCCGAGCCAGGCCAGCCCGTGCGCGACGCCGGGCCGGCCAGCCAGGAAATCGCCGGTGGCCTTGGCCACCGCCCAGCCAGCCGCGAACGAGGGCAGCGCCTGGGCCAGTGACCAGGCCGCGAGCCAGGCGGCGTCACGGGGGCGGCTGCGCAGGCTGCGCCACAGCACGTGCCGCAGCAGGGCGCGTCGCCCGCGCCCGTGGCCGGCCGGCCTGGCATCCCGTCCGAGATCAGCCATCGGCGGCCGCCCCGGCAGCCGGTGCGGTGAAGATCGCCCGGTATCGCGGGTCGGCCCAGAGCTCGCGGTGCGGCCGCAGCGCACGCAGCTTCCCGCCGTCCAGCCAGGCCACCAGGTCGGCCCGGGCCGCGGTGGTGGCCCGGTGCGCGATGATCAGGCAGGTGCGCCCGCCCAGCCGGCTGGTCAGCGCCGCGGCGACCTGCTGCTCGGTGATGCTGTCCAGGCTGGACATGGCGTCATCCAGGATCAGCATGCGGGCCTGGTCCGCGTGGGCGAACGCGCGGGCCAGCCCGATCCGCTGCACTTCCCCGCCCGACATGGGGGCCTCCTCCAGCGCCGTGTCCAGGCCGCTGGGCAGCCGCCGGAGGAAGTCCAGCGCGGCCGCGTCCCGGGCCGCGGACAGCACGAGGTCAGCGGCGGGCCGGGTGACCCCGAACATGATCGCCTCGCGGGGCGTGCGGCCGAACAGGGCCGGCCGGTCGAACGCGTAGACAACGGCGCGCCGCAACTGCCCGGTATCCAGGCTGGCCAGCGGGACACCGTCCAGCCGCACATCGCCCCGGTCCGGATCCAGCAGGCGGCCGGCCAGCGCGGCGAACAGCGATTTGCCTGCGCCGGAGCGGCCGACGACGGCGACCACGCAACCGCCGGGCACCGTGACGTCGATCCCGTCCAGGATTAGCTCACCGGCCCGGACCGTCACCGAAGACAGTTGCAGGCAGCCTGGACCGGCCGGCAGCGAGTTCGAGCCGCGGGCCGATGGCCGTTCGGCAAGCAATTCCGCGGCCCGCCGGGCGCCGCCCCGGGCCCGGGAAAGCTGGCCGAGCCGGCCGATCGCAGCGCCCACACCGGCGCCCAGCACCGCGTACTGGCTGGCGGCGAGCAGCTCGCCGGGGCTGATCCGGTGGGCCGCGAGCTCAATCCCGGCGGCGGCCAGGACGAGGCTCTGGAGCAGCGGCACGATGAGTGAGCCCTGGGCCGCGATCCGCGCCTGGATCCGCCAGGACGCGCGGCCGTGCCGCCGGACGTCGGCCAGCGGGACCAGGATCCTGGCCGCCTCCTGGTCCCGGGTGCCCGCCGCGGCGATCGTGCGCGCCCCGGCCAGCGCGTCCAGCAGCCGGGCCGTGATGGCCCCCTGGGCCCGCTGGTAGCAGGCGGTGGTGTCCGACGCGTCGCGGACGAACACCCGGAGCGCGGCCGCCAGCACGGGCAGGCCGGCCACGAAGACCGCCGCCAGCCAGGGATCGATCAGCCCGAGAGCGATCACGCTGCCGGCCGGGGGGATGACCGCGGCGACGGCGAGCACGCCGCTGGCGGGCGCGTAGCCGGCGTCCGCCGCGCTGCCGATCAGCCGGCTGGCCAGGTCACCGTCCGGGAAGCGGCGGGACAGGCTGAGCCCGCAGGCCAGCACGTGACCGGCCAGCGCGCGCCTGAGCCAAGCGGTGGCAGCGGCCGTGCTCATGCCGGTGGCTAGCTGGACGAGCGACGCGCACGTCGCGATCGCGACCATCAGGGCGATGCAGCCGGCCAGCCAATGGCTGGCCTGGCTGGCCACACCCGGCGCACCCGGCCCGCCCGGCGCCGCGGCGAGCCGCAGCATGACATCGACGGTGCGCCCGGCGGCGGCCGGCAGCAGGGTGTCCGCGACGGCACCGCCGACGGCGGCGGCGGCCAGCAGCACGGCCCAGTGACTGCCCCGCCAGGCCATCCGCAGCAGCAGCCGGTCGGCGTTCTTATTCATCCTGCG
>DATCUG010000460.1:0-14904 GCA_036567525.1 Streptosporangiaceae bacterium
CGCGGCGGCCGCCTCGTCCTGGGCCAGCTGGCGGTCCCGGTCCGCGGCCGCGCGCCGCCGCTGCGCGTCCCTGAGCATGTCGCCGGGATGGTCTGACAACGGGACGACGCGCATCACGGCCCAACCGTACGGCTAACCGAGCCCACCCACCTCCCCGTCCCCCTCCACTGGCACCGTCGGCGCGGCAGGTGGGCATACTGCCGCTATGACAGCGTGGCGGGATGTGCAGCAGGCGGAACCCGAGTTCGCGGCGCGGGTCCAGAAGCTGTTCGACGCGGGCAGGCACAAGACGATCGCGACGTTGCGGGCCGACGGCTCGCCGCGGATCTCGGGCATCGAGTGCGAGTTCGCTGACGGTGAACTCAGCTTCGGGTCGATGGCCGGGGCGCGCAAGGGGGCGGATCTGCGCCGGGATCCGCGGTTCGCGCTGCACGGCCCGACGTTCCACCCGGTGCCGGGCCAGGAGGCCGAGTGGCCGGGGGAGGCGAAGATCGCGGGGCGGGCGGTGCCGGCCGGCCCCATCGGTGACGGGCCGGATGGAGACATGTTCCGGGCCGACATCGCCGAGGTCGCCATCACCCACCTGAACCCGGAAGCGACGTTGCTGGTCATCGAGTCCTGGACGCCGCAGCGCGGGCTCCGGGTCACAGAACGCGAATGACAGGTGCGTGGTCCGGGCGGCCACAGTGGCGCGCCAGGGCCCCGCGGATCTCCGGGATGCGCTGGCCGTCCGGGGCCGGGCCGTCCGCCCAGGCCAGATAGGCGTCGGGCCGGATCAGCGTGGCCGCGCGGGCGGGGCGGGCCACCGCGACCGATTCCACCCGGTCGTGATAACCGGCGGTCGCACCGGGCGGGATGGCACCAGAACCGGCGGCCAGCAGGAACCGGCCGCTGCGCAGCGCCTGGTAGAGGCGCCGCCCATCGGTCAGGGGCAGGTCGGCGGCTCGTTTCCCGGTGAGCGGGTGGGCGCCGCGGGGCGCCGGGTAGGAGATGCTGATCCCGGACAGCGCGCCGGCCAGGAAGCGGGCCGCGATGGGTGTTCTGGTGGTGACGGTGGCCAGCAGATTGCGGGCGGCAACGAGGGCTGGTGGGCCGGTGAGCCCGACCCGGAGCAGGGCGCCACTGCCGCGCAGGACCTGCCGCCCGACAGGGTGCCGTTCGGCGTGGTAGGTATCCAGCAGCCCGTCCGGCGCCCAGCCCTGCACGGCGGCGGCGAGTTTCCAGCCCAGGTTGGCCGCGTCCTGGATGCTGGTGTTCATGCCCTGCCCACCGGCCGGGGAATGGACATGGGCGGCGTCGCCGGCCAGCAGGACCCGGCCGTCCCGGTAGCGGGGCACTTGCCGTTCGTCGCTGTGGAACCGTGACATCCACCGCGGGTCGTGCATGCCGTAGTCGGTGCCGAGCGCCTGGCCGGTCACATCGCGGACCTCGGCCAGGCTGACCGGGGTGTCCTCCGGCGGCTGGTTGTGCCGGTGCCAGGCGATGACCCGGTACCAGCCATCGCCGAACGGGGCGATGATGGCGAATGCGTCGCCGGTGGTATTGACGGTCAGCACATCCGGGGGCGGTTCGCTGAGGTGCACCTCGGCCAGCATGACCGACCGCAGCACCGGCTGGCCGGGAAACGGCATCCCCAGGGCCTGCCGGACCGTGCTGTGGATGCCGTCCGCTCCGACCAGGTAACCCGCGCGCACCAGGTGGTCCGGGCGTCCGTCCTGGCGGACCGTTACCTCGACACCGTCCGGGTACTGGGTGAACCCAGTGACCTCTGCGTCGTGCCACAGGCCGGCGCCCAGCGACCTGGCCCGTTCTTCCAGCACCCGTTCGGTCTCGTACTGGGGGGTGACGAGCAGGTAGCGGAAACGGCTCGGCAGCCGGGTTAGGTCAAGGGCTGCGTTGGCGAAGAACCGCAGCTCGGGGACGGGTGTGCCGGAGGCTACGAGCTGATCGGCTATGCCGCGTGCATCCAGCTGCTCCAGGGTCCGGGCGTGCACCGCGAAGGCCCGGGTCAGGCTGGAGCGCCCCGGACGCCGTTCGAAAACCGTACAGCTCACTCCGGCCCGCGCCAGGTCACCGGCCAGCAGCAGGCCGGCCGGGCCTGCGCCAGCCACCGCCACGTCAACGTCGAAGATCATCTCTGTCCACCACGTTTCTTGTGCTCAGCAGAACCCCTGCCCGTGGTGCGGTGTCCCGAACGCCAGGTCACAGCGGATGTGGCCGCACCGGGCGGTTACCGGACCGGTTGCCGGGTAGCCGCCAGGCGTGGCCCGAAACGTGGCACAGCAGCTGATCGGCTCGCACCTGGTCTCCGGCGAGATGCGGCCAGGCGCCGAGATCGCGCTGGCGGTCGATCAGACGCTGACCCAGGACGCGACCGGCACCCTGGTCATGCTGGAACTGGAGGCACTCGGCCTGGACCGGGTGCGGACGGGTGTGTCGGTGCAGTACGTGGACCACAACCTGCTCCAGGCCGACAGCAAGAACCCCGACGATCACCTGTTCCTGCGCTCCGCCTGCCGCCGGTTCGGCTTGTGGTTCTCCAAGCCCGGCAACGGGGTTTCGCACCCGGTGCACATGCAGCGGTTCGGGGTGCCGGGCCAGGTCATGATCGGCTCGGACAGCCATACCTGCGCCGCGGGCTCGCTGGGCATGCTGGCAATCGGGGTGGGCGGCCTAGAGGTCGCGATGGCGATGGCGGGTGAGCCGCTCTACCTGCGCATGCCGGAGATCTGGGGGGTGGAGCTGACCGGGGAGCTGCCCGCCTGGGTGTCGGCCAAGGACGTCGTCCTCGAGATGCTGCGGCGGCATGGCGTCAAAGGCGGCGTCAACCGGATCATCGAGTATCACGGGCCCGGCCTCGGCCAGCTGACCGCGATGGACCGGCACGTGATCGCGAACATGGGCGCCGAGCTGGGCGCGACCGGCAGTGTGTTCCCAGCCGATGAGGCGGTGCGGTCCTTCCTGCGCGGTGAGGACCGCGAACGGGACTACCAGCCGCTGCTGGCCGAGCCAGGCGCGACGTATGACGTGACCGACACCATCGACCTGTCCGGCCTGGAGCCGCTGATCGCCAAGCCGTCCAGCCCAGGCAATGTGGTGCCGGTCCGCGAGGCCGCCGGGGAAGAAGTCTTCCAGGTCGTCGTCGGCTCGTCCGCGAACCCGGGGCTGCGGGACTTCGCCGTCGTCGCCGCGATCGTCGACGGGCGGCAAGCCCACGACCAGGTGTCGCTGGACATCAACCCGACCTCCCGGCAGACCCTCGAAGATCTCACCAAGGGCGGCTGGCTGTTCGGCCTGATCGCGGCGGGCGCGCGCGTACACCAGGCCGGCTGCCTGGGCTGCATCGGCATGGGCCAGGCGCCGGCTACCGGCCGCAACAGCCTGCGCACCATGCCGCGTAACTTCCCGGGCCGGTCCGGAACCAGCGAGGACGCGGTGTGGCTGTGCTCACCGGAGACCGCGGCGGCGGCCGCGCTCACCGGCGTCATCACCGATCCACGAGAGCTCCCGCGCCTGCTCGGCATCGATTACCCCCGGCTCGATCTGCCGGACCGCAGCCACGTCAACACATCGATGCTCGTCGCCCCGCTGCCGCTGGCCGAGGCGCGCCAGCAGGAGCTGGTCAAAGGGCCGAACATCGCGTCGCTGCCGGACTTCGACCCGCTCCCGGACCGCATCGAAGCGGTGGTCGAGCTGAAAGCAGGCGACAACATCTCCACCGACGAGATCCTGCCCGCCGGTGCGCAGGTGCTTCCGCTGCGCAGCAACATCCCGGCCATCTCGAAGTTCGTCTTCGCGCACATCGATGCGGCGTACGCGGAGCGCGCTGCTGCCGCGGATGGCCCGCACATCGTGGTCGCCGGGGAGAACTACGGCCAGGGTTCCTCCCGCGAGCACGCGGTCATCGCCCCGCGCTATCTCGGGCTCCGGGCCGTCATCGCGAAGTCGTTCGCCCGCATCCACTGGCAGAACCTGGCCAACTTCGGCATCCTCCCCCTGCAGTTCGACGACCCCAGCGACTACGACCAGGTGCAGGTGGGTGACGTGCTGCGGCTGGACGACGTGCGCGCGAACCTGGCCGCCGGGAAGCCGGTCACCGCCAGCCACGCGGGCAGCGGGCGCGACCTGCTGCTCACCCACCAGCTATCCGAACGGCAGGTCGCCATGGTGCTGGCCGGCGGCCGGATTCCGCTGTCAGCCAGCCAGCCGGGCCAGTGATGAGGCGGCCCGGCGGCGGACGGCACGCTGCCGGTTCCGCCGCAGCCTGGTCAGTTCGTCCGCGGCCAGGCCGCCCCACACCCCATGCATCTGGCCCGAGTCGAGCGCGTACTGCAGGCATTCCAGGCGGACCCGGCACCCGGCGCACACGGTCTTGGCCCGCTGCTCCTGGCGCTGGCTGAGCCCAACCGTGGACACCGGGAAGAAGAGGTCAGGATCTTCGGTGACACACGCGCCGTGGGCGCGCCAGTCAGTGACGCCGTCAATCGCTGTCATGGAGGCCTCGCAGTACCAGTACAGAGGGTCGCTGGAGTGCGTCTCTCCCCGCGACGGCCGGTGCTATGCCGGGAATGACCGGATCTTTGCCGCTCCTTACTCTCTCCCCAGCCGGGTGGCGATGGGCCGCCAGACGGTGAGCTGGGCTAGGGCCAGCGCCATCGCGAACGGCAGGAGCAGCTGCATCCCCGCGCTCTGGGTGATGGTGCCCGCCAGCCAGGGCAGCGCGGAACCGCCGACCACGGACGCCGCGTTCAGCACGCCGATGGCCGTGGGTACCAGGCGGGGCTGGGTCAGCCGCGGGGTGATCGCCATCGTGGTCGGGAAGATCGGGCCGAGGCAGAAGCCGAGCAGCCCCAGCGCCAGGCAGGCCAGCGCGGCCGGTGACAGCCAGGCCAGCGTGGCGGCGGCGGTGACACCAGCCAGGCAGCCGTACATCAGGCCCGCCGTGCTCAGGCCGGCCCGGGCGGCGATCGGGCTGATCAGGAACCGGCCCAGGGTCAGCCCCAGCCAGTAGCCGCTGACCGTGTAGCCGGCCAGTGGCCCGGGCAGCGCCCGGATCTGCACCAGGTAGCTGAAGGCCCAGTTGCCCACGCTGATTTCCAGCCCGACGTACAGGGCCAGCATGGCCGCGCCGAGCTGGACGCCCCGGTCCCGCAGCGCGGCGGCCAGCAGGCCGCCCCGGGCCGGGACCGGTGCCGCGGGCGCCTGGGCCGGCGGCTCGGGTCCGGGATAGGCGACCAGGAACGCCACGACCAGCGGCACGCCTGCCGCAGCCAGCACCAGCCAGACCACCGTCCAGGAGGCGACGCTGATGAGCCAGGCCGCCAGCACCGGCCCGAGCAGCGCGCCGACGCCGAAGAACGCGTGCAGGCGGTTGAGCAGCGTCGCCGCGCGGGGCAGCGCCGCGAGGTAGACGTTGAGCGCCGACTCGAGGACTCCGCCGCCATAGCCGGTGATCAGCTGCGCGGCCACGAACGCGGGGAAGGCCGGTCGGCTGGCCAGGTACAGGCCGGCCAGCACATAGGCACTACCGCCGGCCGTCAGGGCGGCCCGGACCCCGTACCGGCTGATCAGCGCACCCGTGCTGATGCCCGCCAGCACGAACCCGGCGGAGCCGGTGAAGAACGTGATCCCGATCGTGGCCCGGTCTACCCCGTAACTGGCCATCAGCGACGGCAGCAGCACGCCGTTCACCCCGGCGCTAACCCCAACCAGCACGAACGCGCCATACGACACCAGCACCGGTGCCCGCAGCTGCCGGGGCATCAAGCTCCAAATCGAGGGTGGCTGGACTCACTTCGGCATGATCTGCCTATTCAATATCCTTGAGCATCTTCTCGATGGCCGTAAGCCGTTCGTCAATCCGGACCAGCTCAGCATGCATGGCCTTGTTGCTGATACCGCTGCCCTTGAGACCCTTCCTGACGACGAAGGCCAGCCCGAAGGCAAGAGCGAAAACGACGATTACTGGTACCGCAAGGATTATGATGTCCCAGAAATTGAAGCCGGAGAATAACATGAATCCTTTCCTTTCTCAGGCGGTGGCTGCGGGGGAAACGGGCCCGGTGGAAGCTGCGATGACTTCCGGGGTGAGCCTGATGTCAAAGGGCAGCAACTGGTAGACGCGTAGCGACTTGCCGTCAGCGGAGAACCGCAGGCTGCTGGTGACCAGGCCGGCCTCCTGCAGCCGGGCCAGATGCACATGGATAACCGGCCTGCTGACCTGCAGGTCGCGGGCTAGCTGGCTGACGTGGGTCTCCGAGGCAAGCAAGATGGCCAGGATGCGGCGCCGGGTCGGATGATCCAGGGCCGCGATGACCCTGGGCAGCCGATCCTCCGGCGGTCCCTCGTCCGGTACCAAGAGCCAGCCTCCAGGCGACTCGTGATGGCTTCATATGTAGCCTACAAGCTACATATGAAGCCGGAGTCCGTCAACGGGCCATCGTTGCCGGACGACGGAAGGTGACCTCACCGGCCTGGCTCCCGACGTGGATGCGGTCGTGCCGTACGAGTTCCGGTCGGGGTGGCTGACTCGGTCGATGAGATGCGCCGGGCCGTACGCCGGGACCGTCCAGCCTCGCGGGCCCGCCAGCGGCGCCTAGCGCTCCGGTGCTGGTGAAAGACGCTTTCGTTAATTGACAGCGTCCTTTGTGGATTCGTTCCTGTGGGCCAACATAATTGCCAGCCCACGGTGAGCTTATTGATAATTTATTGCTTGAAGTAAGGCGTAGACCGCCAATAGGGTCAGAAGGCACGGGAGTCAGGGCGACATACGACGAAGGAGTCTGCCATGCACAACATCCGTGACGTTGCCCGCCACCGGCGCAGGCTTACCCCGGCCCAGCTCGGCAAACCACTGGGCGCCGGCTTAGTCGCCATTGGGCTGGTGGTGTCGCTGTCGGCGTCGGCGGTGGCGAAGCCAGCCGCCCCGGGCAGTGCGCGGCCGGCCTACCTGGACGCCAGCCGTCCGGTCCAGGCGCGGGTCGCCGACCTGCTCGGCCGGATGACGCTGCCAGAGAAGATCGGCCAGATGGTGCAGATCGAGCAGAGCCAGGTCACCGACAAGACCAATGCCTGCACCAGCCAGGGTGGGTTCAACCTGCCCAATCCCACCTGCGAGCAGAAGATCTTCGTCGATGATCACGCCGGTTCGATCCTGGCCGGCGGATCGGACATTCCCATCGACACGACCGGCAAGGGTGGCCCGGGTAACACCGGCCTGGACTGGGCCACCGAGTACAACACCATGCAGCAGTACGCGATGCAGCACTCGCGGCTGCACATTCCGGTCATCTTCGGCGTCGACGCCGTGCACGGATTCGGTCACCCGTGGCAGGCGCCGCTGTTCCCGCAGTCAATCGGGATGGGCGCGACGTGGGACCCGGCCGTCGCCGAGGCCGGTGGCGCCGTCACCGCCAACGCGCTGCGCGCCACCGGGTGGAACTGGGACTTCGCCCCGGTGCAGGACCTGGCCCGGGACAACCGGTGGGGCCGGTACTACGAGACGTGGGCCGAAGAGCCGGCCCTGGCCGCCGCGATGGGCGCCGCGAACGTGCGCGGCCTGCAGAGCGGCGGTGCGGGCGGGCTGAAGGTCACCGCCACCGTGAAGCACTTCGCCGGGTACTCGGAGTCGATCAACGGTCACGACCGGGTGCAGGCCGAACTGCCGCTCCGCTACCTGCAGGACACGTTCCTGCCGTCGTACGCCGGCGCCATCCACGCCGGGGCGGGCACGGTCATGGTGGACTCGGGATCGATCAACGGGATTCCCGCGACCGCGTCGCACTACCTGCTGACCACGCTGCTGCGCGGCCGGCTGGGCTTCAAGGGCGTGGTGATCAGCGACTACGGTGACGTGCCGGCCCTGGCCACCACGTACCACATGGCGGCCGGCCTGGCCGGCGCGGCCGCCCTGGCCATCAACGCCGGGGTGGACATGGCCATGCTGCCGTTCAACGCCGATCAGTGGCAGACCGCTGTCCAGCAGGACGTGGCCAACCACAGCATCCCGGTGAGCCGGATCAACCAGGCCGTCACCCGGATCCTCACGCTGAAGTTCCAGCTCGGCCTGTTCGACCACCCACTGGTCGACGCCAGCAAGGCGGACGCCGCCGTTGACGCTGGCCGGGACGTGACGCTCAAGGCGGCCCAGGAATCGATGACCCTGCTGCGCAACCAGAACAATGCGCTGCCGCTGTCCACCTCCAGCAAGATCGTCGTCACCGGGCCGAGCGCGGACAACATGAGCAACCAGCTGGGCGGCTGGAGCGTCAGCTGGCAGGGCGTTTTCGGCTCCGGCCACGTCTGCTGTGTCGGCCCGGCCGACCAGATCCCGCCGGGCACCACCGTGCTCAAGGGGTTGCAGGCCGACGACCCGAACGTCACGTACGCGGCCGACCAGTCCACCGCGGTCAAGGACGCCGCGTCCGCCGACGCCGTGGTGGTGGCGGTGGGGGAGAAGGCCTACGCCGAAGGGCTCGGCGACAATCCCGCTCCCGCGCTGCCCCCGGACCAGCAGGCCCTGATCAGTGCGCTCGAGGCCACGGGCAAGTCGGTGATCGTGGTGGTGATCGCGGGGCGTCCGCTCGGCCTGGGCCCGGCCGAGCAGGCCAGCGCGATCCTGATGGCCTACCAGGGCAGCACCGAGGCCGGTGCCGCGGTGGCCGGCGCCATCTTTGGCAAGGTCGACCCGAGTGGCAAGCTGCCGGTGACCTGGCCCACTGACGCGGCGACTACCGGGGCTGACTTCAACACCACGGCCGCGTCGCCGCTGGGCGACCAGCCCAAGGTGTTCGACCAGCTGCCCTACACCGGCTCGGGCCCGGGCAGCGGGTACAACCCGCTCTACCCGTTCGGCTACGGGCTTTCCTACACCACGTTCAAGGTCAGCGGCCTGTCCGCGACCAGCAGCGTGTCCCGGCACGGGACGGTGACAACCACGTTCACCGTGTCCAACACCGGCAGCCGGGCGGGCACCGACATCGTGCCGGTGTACGTCCACCAGCCGGTCAGCGCGGTCCTGGTCCCCGATCAGCGGCTGGCGGCATTCACCCGCGTGACGCTGGACCCGGGTCAGTCCAAGACCGTGCACGTGTCCTTCCCGGTGTCCGTCCTGGCCGTGACACCTGGTGACATCGAATCGGACGGGCCACCCCAGGTGGAGACCGGTGCCTACCAGGCCCAGATCGGCACACCGGCCACGCTCAGCGCGGACTTCACCATCACTGGCTGATCCGCCGCGCCGCCACTTCCCGTTCCAGGGAGCGGGGAGTGGCGGCGGGCTGGTTCCGGTGCCGCGTCCGTGGCTCGCGGCCCGGCGGTCACCGGCGGCTGTGCGCAAATGAGTACACGAAGACCAGTTTCATACGGTTAGCTGGCCTTATCCCATGCTGATGCTTGCTGGCCCTTTCTCCGGCTGGCGGGCTACCATCCGGGATAGGGGAGTAAATGGCTAACAGGCGGCGCCGGCTCGACCCCGTGGGGCCGTTTGGCAATCCGGACGGGTCACGAGCCGATCTTGAGGATGTCCTCAGCGAGTTCGTCGACTTCGCTGGCAATCCGGCGTACGGCCACCTGGCGACCCGGGCCAACGACTCCATGGTGCGGGTCATCGTGGGCAAGCTCGGCGCGGGCAAGACCGTGTACCTGCGGCGGCTGCAGGATTTCCAGTCGCACCAGGACTCCGTCTATGCCGATCTGCCGCAGCAGAGCCTGCCCAAGACCGAAGTCATCGTGAAGGCGTGCCAGTGGTTCTCCGACCGCGTCCTGGTCGAGAAGTGGATGCAGATCTGGGATCGCGCGATCATGCGGTCGCTGGCCTCGCACCTGCTGCGCAATTCCGAGTTGCGCCAGCAGTTGCGTGACGAGCAGGCCGACGAGATCGAGCACTCGTACGCGCGGCTGATCGGCGAGTTCCGCCGGCCCCGGTCGATCTACAGCGAAGTGCGCGACATCATCAACCAGGCGCAGACCGCGCATCAGCTGTCCACCTACCTCGACGACCCGCTCTGGGACGACCTCGAGGATCTGCTCGGCGAAGTGGTCGGCCAGTGCAAGCCGATCTATTTCTACCTCGACGCGGTGGACGAGGAATTCGGCCACGCGCCGATGTACTGGCTGAAATGCCAGGAAGGGCTGTTCTACCAGGTCATGCGGCTGCTCCGGGATCCCAGGCTGGGTGGCCGCCTGCACGTCGTGGTGTGCATCCGCGACATCGTCATGTCGTCGGTGTACCGGTCAGAACACGCGCCGCGGTACTACAACGAACCACACATCCGGGTGCTGACCTGGGACCGGAGCTCGCTGCTCTATCTGCTGCAGCAAAAACTGAGGCGGCTGCCGCCGTCGCTGCTGATGCAGCGGGCCAGCACCGGCCCGCCGACGATCCGCGACTGGCTCGGCGTCAATGGCCACTGGCCGGGGCCGGATGGCGACGGGACGATCGAGGAATACCTGCTCAGCCACACCAGGCTGATCCCGCGCGACATCATCTCGCTCGGCAATGAGCTCAGCGAAGAGGTGCTGCGGCAGAAGCAGGCTGGCCACGAGGGCCTGCCGCCGGCGGCGCTGCAGGCGGTGGTGCAGCGCTGCGCCAAACGGTTCGGCGACTCCCAGCTCGCGCAGTGCGCCAACCAGATCTCCTCGGATCTGATGCCGGAGAACGCCGCCCTGCACGACTACTCCGAATTGTTCACCAGCACCCAGTCCTACATCACCGGTGTCCAGGACGATCTTCGCTCGTTCGTCCGGCTGATCGGCGTGGACCGATTCGCCCGGGCCGATCTGGAAGCGCTGCAGGAAGTGGCGGATCTGCACTTCCAGCAGGCCACGGATCTCGCCTCGGTGCTGTGGCAGAACGGCTTGCTGGGCTATGTGGACGAGACCGGGCGGCGCCGGTTCTATTCCATGGGCGACGTCGAGGAGTTTCACTTCCCGCCGGACGTGGCTACGTTCGTGCTGCATCCGTGCCTGATGTACGCGGTTGGCGGGATCCGGCACGTGCCTGCCCGCTCCGCAGGACGGTCCGGCTCCGCTGGACCGGCCGGCACCGCTGGGCCCGGCGGCACCCGCACCAGCCAGCCCACATCCACCGGGCGCGGCGATCCGCCCGGGACGCCACCCGCCGCGCCGTCCTCCGACGGCAGCCGGGCGCTGCCTGAACCGGACCCGGCCGAGCTGAGTTCCTCACCCGGGGTCAAGGCAGCTGACTACGCGATCGGTGACGTCCTGGACGGCCGCTTCGAGATCCTGGACATCCTCGGCCGGGGCGGCTTTTCCAAGGTCTACCGGGTGCATGACGAGGTGGAGGGCGAGGAGCGAGCGCTCAAGCTCTTCGATAGCGCGGCCGGTTATGCGGCGGTGCGCCGGGAGATCGGCGCCCTGCGGAAGATCCACCACCGCAACGTGGTCGAGGTGTTCTGGGCGGGCAGGACCCGGGTCGGCGACTGGTACCTGGTCACCGAGTTCATCGACGGGGAATCACTCGACGCGTACGCCACCGGGAAGAAACACCTGCGCGACCGGGAGGCCGTGGACGTCGCGCTGGATCTGCTGGACGCGCTGGTCGCTTTCCACCCTGATTCGGCCCGCCTCAAGGAGCTGGATGCCATGCGCCGGGACGGCGAGCTGCCCGAAGCGGAAGCGCGCGAGTGGCGGGAGCTGAAGGACAAAGGGCTGGTCCACCGGGACATCAAACCGCTCAACGTGATGCTCACCCGGACCGGAGCGAAGCTGCTTGACTTCAACATCGCCTCCCGGGCCGGTGACCCGGTGCACACGCAGTCCGGCACACCGCCGTATCAGCCGCCCGACGCCGACCTCAGCCGCTGGGACGTCTCCACCGACCTGTTCGCCGTCGGCGTGCTGCTGTACCAGCTCGTCTGCAACGGCCAGCACCCATTCCCGCACGCGATGCCGATGGTCGGCGAGCCCGTGATCGGCCCGCGAACCGTGCGCGGCGACCTCCACCCGGAGCTGGCCGAGTTCCTCAGCAAGGCGTGCGCCCCGAGCCGCGCTGACCGTTTCGGCACGGCCGCGGAGATGCAGCTCGCGTTGCACAAGGTCCGGGCGGCCCTGTAACCAGCCTCCCCGGCGTGGCACCGGGGGAGTCGGCGTGGCAGGATGAGGCCGCTCGCAAGCTGTCACGACGAAACGGGGACAGGCAGATGGCGACGTACCGGATGGTCTACGGCGACAACGAGGAAGTAGTCCGGGAGACGTTCACCGGCATCACCAGCGTGGAGCGTGAGGACGGCTGGGTGGTGCTGTTCCGCGGCCCGGAAGCGATCCTGCGCGTCCAGGAGCCGCACGTCCAGGAGCTGGAGCTGCTCAGCAACGAGTAGGCAGCAGGCCCGGCACTAGACCCCGCGCATCGTCGTGTCTGGCCGGGCCCGCTGGCCGGCACCCGGGCCGGCCCGTCCGGACCTGGTCAGCTCGGCGGCGAGTGAGCGTGCCGCGGCCGCGTCGAGTGGCGCATGGCCGACCAGCAGCCGGTAGTAGAGCACCCCGTAGGCCATGTCGACCAGCATGCCAAGGTCGGCGTCCGCGGCCAGTTCCCCGCTGGCCCGGCCGCGCTCCAGGAGGGCGCGCAGCGCGGCCCGCCGGGCGGCGGTGAAGTCGGCCAGCACCCGGGCGACATGCTCATCCTGCTGCGCGGCCGCCACGATCTGGCGGAGCCGGGTGGCCAGGCCCGCATCAGCCAGGCCCGCGAAACTGTCGGCGAAGAACGCGGCCAGATCCCCGGTGAACGATCCGGTGTCCCGGTCCGGGACGACCATGCGCGCGTGCCGGGCCAGCGCGTCGGCCAGGACGGCGCCTTTCGACGGCCACCAGCGGTAGATCGTCTGCCGCCCAACCCCCGCCTCGGCGGCGATCGAATCGATCGTCAGGGCTTCGGTCCCAGGCTCGCTGAGCAGCCGGTAGGCGGCGTTAAGAATCGCGTCCTTAGCTGCCTCGTTACGGCGCCGGCCGGTGTGCGGGCGGCGCGGGGCGCCCACGCTCATGCCTGGTGAGTCTAGCAGTTTGACGAGACTGCAAGTATCGGTAAGTTTGTAGGAACACATAGTCTCGACAATGCGAAGGGCTGGATCACATGTCGTTCGACGGACAGCGAGTGGTCATCATCGGCGCGAGCGCCGGGATCGGCGAGGCGACCGCCCGGGCGTTCGCCGCCCAGGGCGCGGCCGTGCTCATCACCGGCCGGTCCAAGCAGCGTCTGGACCAGGCGGCCGAGCGGATCGGCTACCCGGTCGAAGCGGCCGAGGTCGATGCCACCAGCCGCGCGGCGCTGGACGCGTTCTTCGCCGCCGCCGGAACCATCGATCACCTGGTCCTCGCGGCCAGCCCGGGCGCGATCGGGGCCGGCCCGATCGCCGCCCTCGACGAGGCCGCGCTGCGGCAGGCGTTCGAGGGCAAGGTGTTCGCGCACATCAAGGCGATCCAGGCGGCGCTCCCGCGGTTGCGGCCAGACGGCTCGGTGACCGTCATCACGGCGGCCTCGGCCCGGGCCGCGTTCGCCGGCACGGCCGGGCTGGCCGCGGCCAACGGGGCACTGGAGACGATGATCGCCCCGCTCGCGGTGGAACTGGCCCCGCTCCGGGTGAACGCCGTGTCGCCTGGCGTCATCGACACCCACTGGTGGCATGGCATGCCGGACGACCAGCGGCAGGCCTACTTCGGCGCGGTCGCGGCCAGCACCCCGGTCCGGCGGGTTGGCCAGCCGGACGACGTGGCCGGCGCGATCGTGTACCTGGCTGGGGCCAGCTTCATCACCGGCACCGTGCTGGAGTGCACGGGCGGGTCCAACCTCACCGCCGCCGCGCTGGCCGGCTGACCGGCCCGCCGCGCCGGCCCAGATGGTTGACCGGGTGCCGGGACGGGGACGGTTGAGGTCGTGTTGCCGCTGCCGCAGTGGGAGAACAGCCAGCCGGTGCTGCACACGGCCCACGGGGCCGGTAACTGGATCGGCGCGGCCAGCGCGCTGGTCCACGACGGCTACATCTACCTCGCCTACCGGGACCGGCACCCGGTCGAGCAGGGCCGGGGCAACCAGGCCTACGTGGCCCGCTCCCCGGTCGGCAACGGCGTCCATTTCGAGACGCTGTGCACGATCAGCAAAGCGGACATGGACGCGGAATCGCTGGAACGCCCGGCGCTGGATGTGACCCCGGAGGGTGCCTGGGACCTGTACCTGAGCTGCGCCACGTTCAACTCCAAGCACTGGCGGATCGAGCGGCTGCGGGCTGGCGGCCCGGCGGAATTCAGTCCCCGGGCCCGGGAGACCGTCTTCCCGGGCAGCGCCGCGTTCGGCATCAAGGACCCGGTGCTGGTGCGCGGCCCCGGGCTGCGCATCTGGGCCACGCTGCACCCGCTGACCGAAGGCGACGACAACGCCGACCGGATGATCAGCGTCGAGGCCAGCACGTGCCACCCGGTGCTGGACCCGGAACCGGGCACCTGGTACAGCCGCGGGACGCGGATCACGGCCGTGGCCGGTGAGTACGCCTATTTCGATGGCCGGGCCTCGGCTGCCGGGAACTTCGAGGAACAGACCGGCGTCGCCCGGTGGCACGGGTCCCGGTACGTGCCGGAGGCCGGCCCGGTATCCAGCCCGTTCGGCGGTGGTGCCCTGCGTTACGTCTCACTGATTGACCTGCCAGATGGGACGCAGCGGCTGTACTACGAAAGCGCCACCGAGTACGGCAGTCATGAATTGCGCACCGAACTGCGCCGGATCGCCGGCGGCTGAGGCGCCGGGTGCGCAGAGCGAACGCGCCGGCTATCCGGGAAGCGGCGCGGCGGCTATCCGGGCAGCGGCGGGGTGGCGCTCTGGGACGCCAGCGCGAGCTGCATGACCCGGCAGGCTTCGCCGAGCGCTTCGGCCAGGCTCTTCTCGTTGCCGTAGAAGCG
>DATCUG010000461.1:0-2848 GCA_036567525.1 Streptosporangiaceae bacterium
GTTTCAAGCGGCCAATGCTTGTGCTTTGCATTGCGGTTCCGTTCCCTCATGGTTTCTCGAATAGTCCAGTTTGATCGGGTTTGACCTGGATACGCAGGCCGCTTCGCCTGCCGTGGCGGACGTGGACGGCGGCGAGTTCGCCGCGTTGGACCTTATGCAAAACGGTCTGCCTGGCTATGCCGAGCGCGGCGGCTGCCTGGTTCAGGGGGAGCCAGCCGTCGGGTGCTTGGCCGGTGACTTTGGCGCGCAGTTCGCTGGTGAGGCGGATGCGCCAGGGTGCTCCTGGTTCGGCCTGCTCGCCGGGGATGAACCCGTCGGCGAGCCACCGGTAGATGGTGGCGATTCCGATGCCGAGTTCGGCGGCGGCTTTGGTGATGCTGACCACGTCCTCACCTTGGCCGGCCGGGGTGACATTCTTGCGAGGCGCGGCGGGGATGCCGTGGGCGTGGCGCAGGTCCGCGACGCGGTTCTTGGTGAATGCCAGCCCGGTTCCGGTGCGCCGGCCCTGGCGGGCGAGCACGCCGGCGATCGTGGCGTCGTCGTGGTGCTCGGCCAGGCGGCGGACGAGATCGACGGTGGAGGTGTCGGTGGTCCGCCAGGGTGTTCCGAGACGGGGCAGCGTCACGGTGACGCTGCTGCTGGCACCGCCTTCCCAGTAGATGGTCAGTGCCGCGGTCCGGGCCTGCTTGTCGGCGGTGACGGTGATCTCCGAGATCACGGCGCGGATCAGCTGCTTGCGTTCGCGGGGCGTGGTAGAGGGCGCGTCGAAGACGGCCCGGATGTCTGCCCCGGCTGCTGCCAGCCAGCGCACCTCCTCGCCGGTCAGGGAGGCCGGCTGGCGGGCCTGCTCGGCAGCGAGTGAGGCCTCGGCGCTGGTGACCGTGGCCAGCTTGTTCTCCCAGGCTGCTTCGAGCGTGCGGGCCACCAGCCGGTTCTCCGGCTCGCAGGCGTCATACTGGCGGCGGGCGCGGCCGGCCTGGTAGCGGGCCCGTTCGACGGCGAGCTGGAAGACCTTCAGCCTTTCGGCCCGGGCGGCCTCGGTGTCGGCCAGCGCCTGGGCGGTGGCGGCCAGCGCGGCCGGTTCCAGCGCGGCGAAGACCTCCGCCAGGACTGCCTTTTCCAGTTCCCGGCCACCCGCGCTCTGGCAGCAGGCTGCTTTGCGGCCCAGGTAGGTGGACTCGGCGGCGCAGTAGTAGCGGGGCCGGATCCCGCTGCGGCCGCTCCGGTCATACCCGGTGCGCATCATTCGGCCGCAGCGGCCGCAGCGCAGCAGGCCCTGCAGCAGCCCGCGGCCCTCCCGGACCGCGCCGCCGCCCTGCCCAGCCGGGGCGGGGCAGTTCGCGTGCAGTTTCTGTTGATTGCCCAGGTACTCCTCCCAGGTGATGTATCCGCGATGGTGCCCGGTGATCAGCACCTCCCACTGGTCCATGGGAACCGGCCGGCGGATGCTGCGGCCGGGCCGGCCCTGCCCGGCTGCCGGGCGGGCATTACGGGTGCGGCCGAAGGTGAACGCCCCGGCATAGCACGGGTTGGTCAGGATGCTGATCACCGCGCCGTAGCTGGCCGGCGCCCACTCAATGCGCCCGCCGGCCCGCCGCCGGGGCAGCTCGAGCCCGTCGTCACGCACCGACAGCATCACCTGCCGGGCCGAGCCCAGCTCGGTGAACCGGCGGAACACGGTGGTGATCGCCTCCCGCGCCGCCTCGTCCGCGCACAGCACCGGCTGCCCCGCCGGGTCATACTCCAAGCCGGCCGGGAGAGCGACCCGCAGCTCGCCCTTGGCCGCCTTATGCCGCATCCCGGCGATCAGCCGGCCCTTGATCAGGTGCAATTCAGCCTCGGAGATCGTCCCTTTCAGCCCCAGCACCAGGCGGTCGGAGTAGGCGGCCGGGTCGTAGATGCCGTCCCCGTCGGCGATCAGCGTGCCGGTCACCCCGCACAGGTCAAGAAGCTGGTACCAGTCAGAGTTGCTGCGGGCCAGCCTGCTCGCCTCCAAACCCATGACCAGCCCGGCCCGGCCGAGCGCGACCTCGGCGACCAGCTGCTGGAACCCCTCCCGGCCAGCCGCATCCGCGCCGGACAAGCCCAGGTCGGCGTCCACCACCCGGACCCGCTCCCGGTCCCACCCCAGCGCGACCGCCCGCCCGGCCAGCTCATACTGGCGTTCCAGGCTTTCGGTATTGGCCCGCGTCTGGGCCAGCGTGCTCTGCCGGACATAAACCAGGCACAGCCGCTCCCGGTGCGAGGCCGTGATCTTCGAGATGTCGGTCACGACCCCACCTCCCCGGAGCTGCCGGCCGCATCCGGGCCGGCCACGGACCGGGCGATCATCCTGGCCAGCAGCGCCAGCACTCGCGCCCGGGCCTGCTCAGGCAGGCCATCCCACCGGGCCGCCGAGCCGTCTTGGCCTGCGAACAAGGCCAGCTGCCGGGCAGGCGCTATCCTGACAACGCGCATGGGTTCACCTCTTCCGGTTCGTTTGCCGCGATCAGGAACGAGGTGAACCTATTGCCGTTTCCGGGGCCGCGCAGCCAGGACCGGCGCAACCACCCGCCGCCTCGCAGCTAGCCCGCAGCGCCACAGCAGCGGCCCGCGCCGCCTCGGTGAACGGCCTCCCGGCATCAAGCGCCCGCGCGTACTCCAGATCACCACACACCCGCGGATCCGCCGGGCCGGTCCCGAGCCGCTGCTCAGCCCGCTCCCGGACCTCATCGGCCCACACCCCCCACGCGCGGCAGGCCGCCTCCAGCTCGGCTACCGCCGCCGCCAGGTGCCCACGAGCCCGCTCCAGCCCGCCGCTCACCGGTCCCGGCCCTTCGCCGCCGCGGCGGCCAGCTCACGCAGCCGC